>DQHV01000187.1 GCA_003524335.1 Candidatus Aminicenantota bacterium
GAATTGGAGCTGGATAGATTGACTGACTCCCTCGCGACCGTCCTTCTCGGCAAAGGACGGGTGCTTTTTGTGACGGGCGAAGCCGGGAGCGGCAAAACAGCCCTTATCCAAGAGTTCTGCCGTCGGGCTCAAGAGTCATACTCCGATCTCATCGTGGATGGCGGCAAGTGCAACGCCCAGACAGGCGCCGGAGATCCTTACCTTCCCTTCCTCGAGATCCTGGGTCTCCTAAGCGGAGAGGTCGAAGCGAAATATGCGGCCGGAGTCATTTCGAAGGAAAACGCTTTTCGCCTCTGGAATCTTCTCCCGTCATCGGTCAAAGCCATTCTGGAAAATGGAGCAGACCTGATCAATATTTTCACTCCCGGAGGCTCGCTTGTCTCAAGAGCATCCACTTTCTCGTCCGGATGGACGGATTGGCTGGCTCAGCTCAAGAAGCTCGTTGAGCGGAAGTCCGCTCTTCCGGCAGACTTGACTCTCCAGCAGAGCCATCTCTTCGAGCAGTATACGCGAGTGATTCAGGCTTTATCGAGAGAAAAGCCGCTGCTTCTCATCCTGGAAGACTTGCAGTGGGTCGATGAGGGGTCGGCCAATCTGCTTTTCCATATCGGCCGCCAAATCAAGGGCAGCCGGATTCTTGTTATCGGCTCTTTTCGGCCGACCGAAGTCGCCCTAGGCCGGGATGAGAAGCGCCATCCGGTCGAACCCGTTCTTAACGAATTCAAGCGGGACTTCGGAGAAATCGAAGTGGATTTGGAGAAGGCCGAAGATCGTGAATTCGTGGAGGCCTTTCTGGATTCAGAGCCCAATAGGCTCGGCAAGATATTCCGCCAGACGCTCTTCACTCAGACGAAAGGACAGCCCCTTTTCACCGTTGAGCTTTTGCGGGCCATGCAGGAACAGGGGATGCTGATTAAGGACCGGGAAGGCCGCTGGGTTGAGGGACGGACGTTTAACTGGCACAAACTCCCTTCCCGCGTGGGCGCGGTCATCATGGAGCGGATCAGCCGGTTGACGGAAGAGATGCGTGAGGTCCTGACCCTGGCCAGCGTCGAGGGCCAGGAGTTCACGGCCGAGGTCGTCGCCCGGCTCCGGAAAGTGGAAGTCCGGGAGTTGATCAAGATTTTGAGCAGCGAGCTGGAAAAGCGCCACCATCTGGTCTCCGCCAAGGGCGTCCGGAATCTGGGGAATCAGCGTCTTTCTCTGTATTTTTTCCAGAACAACTTATTCCAGAAGTATATCTATAGCACGCTGGATGAAGTGCAGCGGAGCCACCTCCACGAGGAAGTGGGGACAATCCTGGAAACCCTGTATGGGGAGCAGGCGGAAGAGATCTCGGTCCAACTGGCCAGGCACTTCCAGGAAGCGGGAATAATGCCCAAAGCTATGGGATATTTTGCTAAAGCAGGAACCAGAGCCCTGCATCTATCGGCTTATGCCGAGGCGATAGCCCATTTCGGGAAAGCGCTGGAAATCCTCAGGACCATACCCCCCTCTCTGGAGCGCGACCTGCATGAGCTCTCCTTTCAGATACCCCTGGCTGCCTCGCAGCAGGCGATTCATGGATATGGAGCGCCCGAGGTCTCATCGACCTATGGAAGGATGAAGGATCTCTGTCAAAAGGTGGGGGAGTCGCCGCATGTTATCTATGCGCTCTATTTTCTGGCCAATTATCATTGGCTGCGGGCCGAACATGCCACAGCCCTCGAGTTCACCGAACATATGATGAACCTGGCTCAGAAGGCCGATGATCCGCTGAGTCTGGCCGTGACCCACACCCTGCATGGTACTCTTTCCTTTATCATCGGAAGATTGTCATCCGCTTTGGAACACCTCGAGCACATGAATGCTTTTTACAGCCGCCAGGAGCACGCGCATTTGGCATTTATCTACGGACAGGACCCCGGCCTAATCAGTTTGTGCAGCATGGCGAGCGTTTTATGGTGCTTAGGATACCAGGACCAAGCCCTTGAGCAGAGTCGAAAAATGCTCGTTGTGGCCCGCCAGGTTGGCCACCCGTTTAGTTTGGCTGCTGCTCTTGCTTTGGATACCTTATTTCATCTGCTCCGTCGAGACGTCGGAACACTCGAAGAAAGAGGCAAGGAACTGGCTGCGCTCGCAGAAGAAAAGGGTTTTTTATTCTTCGTAGGCGTTGGGATATTCAAATTAGGCTGGGTATCAGCCCATCAAGGGCGGGTTGAAGAAGGTATCGCCAAGCTTCGTCAAGCCTTGGACCTTTATCAGGCAACCGGCGTCCGATTTACCCTGACTGATCTGCTCGGCAGCCTTGCCGAGGCCTACGGAATGGCGGGAGATATAGAAAAAGGGATGGGATTCTTGTCCCAGGCGCTGGCGGAGGTCGAGAGAGGAGGCGAACGTTATTATGAAGCGGAGCTGCATCGTCTTAAGGGGGAGCTTCTGCTCAAGAAAGCGCAGATGAATGACCGAGCCGCCATGGAAAAAGAGGCCGAAGCCTGCTTCCGACAGTCTCTGGACGTGGCCAGACGGCAGGGGGCCAAATCGTTTGAGCTGCGAACGGCCGTGAGCCTCGGCCGGCTGCTTAAAAAGCAGGGCAAAGGGAGCGAAGCCAAAAAGCTCCTCGAGAGCATTTACGGCTGGTTCACGGAAGGTTTTGACAGGCCGGACCTCAAAGAGGCGAAATCATTGATTGAGGAATTATCCCCATGAGTTGCCCCTCCAGATCCGCCTTAGGCAATCAACGGGGATCAAAATAGGGTCGGCACTTTGGGGAGGGAATGGGCGATACAGGATTTGAACCTGTGACTTCTACCGTGTGTAAGAAGCAGCGGAAAAATCTAAAGCACAGAAAATAAGCGATTTCCCCTGCAAATCGCCCGTTTTCAAGGCTTCCGGATTTCAACGGATTTCGATATTTTTGGGCACAGTCCC
>DQHV01000133.1 GCA_003524335.1 Candidatus Aminicenantota bacterium
ATCCTCTACCGATTGCGCAAGGAAACGACCAAGCTCAAGAACGGTGGCAAGGACAACACGTTGGACCTGGGAGAGCTGTTCCACTGGGGAAATCCCGAGGGCGAGTTTCCCAACCTTTCCCGGGAGCATTACCTCCCCCTCTCCGGCCTGACGGACGTTATCAGAGTTTTCGATGACATCGAAAAGGGGAAGCTGACCAACATCGAGTTCCTGGAGTGCCACGCCTGCCTCGGAGGATGCGTCGGGGGAAACCTGACCGTTGAGAATCTCTACGTGGCGCGGAGCAAAGACCTGCATCTCAAAGCCAACATGCCCAAGCCGACTCCCGAATTCGAGAGGGAGGTGGCCCGCCGTTACGCCGGTGAGGATTTCGCGATGCGAGGCTCTATCAGGCCCCGCAGTCTCGCCCGGGATGTCGTCGACCTTCGCGAACGGGTGATGCGAAGGAAAAGGGCGGAAGAGGTCCTGAAAGGGCTTCCTCTGCTCAATTGCGGACTCTGCGGGGCGCCCTCCTGCAAGGACCACGCGGATGATGTGGCCTCGTCAAGATCGGAGATCAGCGACTGCGTGTTCCTCTCCAAAGCCCGGATCGACCTGCTGCGAAAAATCTATAAAAAAGGGCCGCGGTCTGTCAAAAAATAGTCCCTAGTCTCCGGATCGCCGGCGAACGGGTAGTCAGCCTCAGGGCGGCCGATGAAAGATCCCGTCCGGCGTTTCTTACGACCTTGACATCGATGTCTGGACGGCAATATCATTCTGACGTGATGGGCAGCAAGGAAATCGAGCTTATTGAGGGGAAAACTCTGTAGCGGAAAAAGCAAATTCTTTCTCCACACAAAAAGGAGGCAATATGTGGAACAGACGTGATTTCCTTAAGGGCTGTGCGGCCGGCTTCGGGGTGCTGGCCGGCGCAGGCGACAACACTCTCGAACGGATTCTCGCGGCGGGACGCGACACGGCCGACCTGAGTCCCGAAGAGGTCGCGGCCGACGAGGACTTCTGGTTCGAAGTCCAGCAGGCATTCACCGAAGACCGCAACATCATCAACCTGAACAACGGCACCATCCAAAACGGTCTCCGCATCGTTCAGGACGCGGTCCGCCGGCACTGCGATTTTACGTGCAATGCCGCGTGGCACTCGATGGCCATCCTCGGGAAAGAAATCGAGAGCTGCCGGCGGCGGCTGGCGTCCCACCTGGGATGCGATCCCGAAGAGCTCGTCATCTGCCGCGGCGGGACGGAGGCGGGGCAGATCCCGATCATGGGCCTCGACTTGAAGCGCGGTGACGAGGTGGTCATCACTAACCAGGACTACCCGCGGCTGCTCAGTTCGTGGAGACAGCGCGAGAAGCGCGAAGGCATCGGGCTCAAGATCGTCCCTCTTCCCGCCCCTCCCGTGCCGCTCGAAAAGTTCTACAGCCTGGTCGAGCAGCAGGTGACGCCGCGGACGAAGGTGATCCATGTCTGTCATATGACGCACTATTCGGGCCAGATGGCGCCGGTCCGCCGGATCACAGACATGGCGCACGCGAAGGGCATCGAGGTCCTCGTCGACGGCGCGCACGGCTTCATGCACATTCCGTTCAAGCTCGCGGACCTCGGCTGCGATTATTACACGGCGAGCTTGCACAAGTGGCTGATGGCGCCGCCCGGGAACGGCTTCGTGCGGATCCCGAAGGACCGGATCTCCAANNCGGCTTCGCCTGCTCCCAAAGGTACGGTTCTACTCGAGCCTGGAGCCGGCCGAGTCCTGCGGCGTCACCACCATCGGCGTTGAGGGGATGGACATGGCGAAGCTCACCGAGCATCTGCTCGACAAGTGGGGGATCGTCGTGTCGCCGATTAAGCACCCCGACGGGCTGATCGACGGAATCCGGATCGTCGTGAATGTGTCGTTATCGGCGCGGGAAATCGATTATTTCGCCGATGTCATGGAGGACATCGTTAAGAAGGGCGCGCTGGCCTAGGATCAAAGCGGCAACCTTTCCGGCTCTCCCTCCGTCTATATAACCTCAGCCAGATTCTGCATTCCAAATAAATCTCGACCCAGCGGAATGCCGAGAGACGAGGAGGCGATAGAATGCATGTTGCAACCAAGCGAAACTTCTGTGTCTTATTTTTTCTCATCTGCGGGTTCGCGTGCTCCGGGGACAGACAAGCGCGCATTTCGCGCGTGGAGAACGGGCTCATGTCTCCTGTCCGAGTCAAGGGGGATAAGGGCTGGAACATCCTCGACCGGATGAAATTCTACAACGTTCCGGGAGTCGGCGTCGCTGTGTTCCATAACCACCGGGTTGTCTGGTCGAAAGGCTACGGAGTAGCGGACGTCGAGACCGGGGACCCGGTAACGGAAAAAACTATCTTCGTCGCCGGCTCAGTCAGCAAACCAGTGGCCGTCATGGGAGCGCTGCGCCTGGTCCAGGAAGGCAGGCTCTCGTTCGATAAGGACATCAATACCTACCTCGTCTCCTGGAAACTCCCGGAGAACGAATTCACCCGATCCGAGAAAGTCACTCTCCGTCGCATCATGAGCCACAGCGCCGGCCTGACGGTCCTCGGCTTCCTCGGCTATGTGGCCGGGCGGCCCGTGCCGACGCTCGTCCAAATCCTGGACGGCGAGTCACCGGCCAACTCGGCACCCATTCGGGTCGATACCGTCCCCGGGACGATCTGGCGGTATTCGGGCGGCGGCACGATGATCATGCAGCAGGCTATGATCGACGTCGAGCACACGCTTTTTCCCGAGCTCATGGAGAGCAAGGTCCTGCGTCCCCTTGGCATGACGAGCAGCTCCTATGAACAGGACATGAGTCCCGGCCGTCTCAGGCTTGCAGCGTCGGGCCATTCAGACGGCAAAGTGATCGAGGGAAAGAGATACAGGCAACCGGAATTGGCGGCGGCCGGATTATGGACGACGGCCGCCGACCTCGCCAAGTTCGCCATCGAAGTCGAGCGTTCGGCCGCGGGCAAGTCCAAGAAGGTCCTCCTCCCCGAAACAGCTCGAACCTTACGCCGGAAGATACCTGGTTTCCGCGGATGACGTCTTGACTGTGCAGATGAAGGATCAGGTGCTTGAGGGAAAAACGACCGAGTCCCCGGCCTTCAACCTTCTGCCCGTTGCAGAGGACCAGTTCGTCCGGAGGGACGATGAAACACGATATGTTTTCGCAAAGGCGGAGAATGGAAGCTCGAACGGGGTGACTCTCCGGTTGCCGCGGAGAGAAATCAGCGCCCCACGCATTTCGGATGAGATTAAGGTTCCGCTCGAGCGCCTGCTCCGCTCCGGAGCCGCCGGCTGGTTCTGCCTTGACTNNAGTTTCTATCCAGTGGGGAGTCAAGATCCCGGTTCGTGATGGAGTCAAGCTCAACGGGACGCTTTATAAGCCAATCGATCTCCAGGAGCCGCTGCCTGTTATCTTTACCTTCACGCCCTATATCGCGGACACCTACCATGAGCGCGGAATGTATTTTGCCCGGAATGGCTACATTTTTCTCGGCATCGATGTCCGCGGCAGAGGAAACTCCGAGGGGGCTTTTGAACCGTTCGTGAATGAAGGCCGAGACGGCCATGACGTGGTCGAATGGCTGGCCCAACAGCCCTGGTGCAACGGGAAGGTGACCATGTGGGGAGGTTCCTACGCCGGTTTTGACCAGTGGTCGGTCCTCAAAGAATTCCCTTCCCATCTGGCCACCATCGTCCCGGCAGCTGCGGCCCATCCGGGCGTTGATTTCCCTTTCAACTCCAACATCTTTTCCCCTTACAACATCCAGTGGATCACCTACACGAGCGGCGTTACCCCGAATGTCAAACTCTTTGGCGAGGGCACCTACTGGCAAGACAAATTCTTGGAACTCTACTTGAAGCATCTGCCGTTCAGGGAGCTGGATACGCTCGCGGGCAACCCTTCACCGGTTTTTCAAAAGTGGCTTTCTCACCCCGTGCCGGACGCATACTATGACGCCATGGCGCCGACCGAGCAGGATTATCAGCGCATCAGTTTCCCCATCCTGACAATAACGGGTCACTATGACGGGGACCAGCCTGGAGCTCTTGAATACTACCGGCGCCACATGAAATACGGGTCTAAAGATGCAACAGCCGATCACTACCTGATCATCGGGCCCTGGGATCATGCCGGGACCCGCACGCCGAACCGCGATGTCGGAGGCTTGCGTTTCGGGGAAGCGAGCCTCGTGGACCTCAATGGGCTCCATAAGGAATGGTATGACTGGACCATGAAGAGCGGGGAGCAGCCGGAGTTCCTCAAGAAAAGGGTGGCCTATTATGTGATTGGCCCCGGGGCCGAATATTGGAAGTATGCCGACAACCTCGAGGCGATCTCCGCGCAGCCAAACGTCTTTTACCTTCACTCCGGAGGCTCGGCCAATGATGCTTTTTCCTCCGGTCTCTTGGGGCCGGAGAAGCCGGGCCGGGAAAAACCCGACAGATACGCTTATGATCCGATGGACACGCGTTCAGCCGATCTGGAGACCGCGGCCGGCGAGAATACTATCACCGACCAGCGCGCCGCGTTAAACCTGTTCGGGAACGGCGTCGTCTATCACACCGCACCGTTCGCCGAGGCCACTGAGTTCAGCGGCAACCTCAGGTTGGTGTGCTGGATGGCCATGGATGTCCCGGATACCGACTTCGAAGTCGCAGTCTACGAGATCATGCCCGATGGTACGAGCGTTGCTTTGACCCAGGACCGGATGCGGGCCCGCTACCGTGACTCGCTCCGCGAAGCGAAGCTCGTGAAGACTGGAGAGATCAACAGGTATGAATTCAAGTCCTTCCTGTGGTTCTCGCGCCTCATCGGCAGAGGCAGCCGTCTGCGTCTCGTCCTGAGGTCGACGAATTCGATCGGTTTCGAGAAAAATTACAACAGCGGAGGAGTAGTCGCTGAGGAATCCGGCAAGGACAGCCGGACCGCTCATATTACTGTCTATCACGACAGCGAACATCCGAGCTTCCTGGAAGCGCCGGTTGTGAAATAAGCCGGCGCCGCTCGCCTAAAATCGAGTGGGAACGATCACCTCAATCGGATTTCGGTTGGTTTTTGACAATCTTATTGACCTCACTCACCTGCGCGGAATACAATTCTTCTTCTAAAGGAGTGTGGTTTGGTCTGTCTGGGCGAGTTTCTCCGGACGCGTCCAGAGGAAAAATGTTTCCCCATGACCAAAAACATGGCTGAAGTCCTGGCCTGCGTCGCTATCATCATTTTCCTCGCTCCTTCCGGGTTCGCGCAGCAGCTAGAATTTCAAGGACAGCTCTCCGGATGGGCGGCTGCGAGCCAGGCCGGCTCCTCTAACTTCCAGCTTGGCCTCCGCTACATCCCAACGCTTTCTCTCACCAAATCCTTGGCCGACTCATCTGCCCTGGACGCCGAAATCTCAGTCGACACCTACGCGGCGGCGATGGGACCGGGAATGGGGCACCTCGGAACCAGCGGCAAAGTCAGCCCTTACAGGATGTGGCTGCGTTTTTCCACCCCCCAGTTTGAGGCCAGGATCGGGCTCCAGAAGATCAGTTTCGGGTCCGCGGCCCTCCTCAGGCAGTTGATGTGGTTTGACGGCCTCGACCCCAATGATCCGCTGCAGCTCACCACCGGAGTCTACGGGCTTCTCCTGCGTTACACTTTCCTTAACAACGCCAATGTCTGGGCTTGGGGACTCTACGGCAACGATGACCTCAAGGGTTGGGAGACCACCCCGACCCAAAAGAAGACTCCGGAATACGGCGGCCGGCTCCAATTCCCGCTCTTCAAGGGCGAAATGGCCCTAAGCTATCATCACCGCCGGATCGACCCCGGCCGGAGTCTTCTCCCTCAGGCTTCGCTCGAACCAGGTCCGGTTCCAGAAGACAGGTTCGCTGTCGACGGCAAATGGGATGTCGGTGTCGGCCTCTGGGTCGAGGGAACGCTCGGACGTCAGGACTTTAAGCTCTTTCCGCTGAAGTACCAAAAAAACCTCAACCTCGGCCTGGACTACACATTCTCGATCGGCAACGGCCTCCACATCCTGGGGGAACATCTGAGCAATCAGTCCTCAGCCGATGCCCTGACCGGAGGAGACACGGCCGAGTTCTCCGCTCTCTCCCTGGACTATCCCTTAGGGATAACTGATAGGATCAGGGGAATGGCCTTCTACGCTTGGGATACCCGGGATTGGTACCGCTTCCTCACCTGGCAAAGAGTGACAGATCGCTGGAGTTTCTATATCATCGGGTTTTGGAATCCCGAGAGCTACCGCATCATCGCCAACCAGCAGGGAAAGAGCGTTTTCATCGGCCGAGGAATCGAGGTCATGATCGTCTTCAACCACTAACCGGGGAGGAGAGGCCAATATGGACGACTCCGTTCTGATCAAGACCGTGGATCTCGTCAAGATCTATCCGATGGGGGACCAGAAGCTCATCGCTCTGAACCGTGTCAACCTGATCCTGAGGAAGGGTGAGTTCGCCGGCCTCGTCGGGCCGAGCGGTTCGGGGAAGACAACACTGCTCAACATCATCGGCTCCCTCGATTCCCCCACCCAGGGCAGCGCAGAAGTCCTGGGGGAAAAAGTCGAAACCCTCTCCCACCGGAAAGCGGCCGAACTCAGGAACAAACACATCGGTTTCATCTTCCAGACATTCAACTTGCTCTCCGTCTACACAGTCTACGAAAACGTCGAATTCCCGCTGTTACTCCTCAACCTTTCCGCCTCCCAAAGGAAAAAGGCGGTCATCGCCGCTCTGGAATGGGTCCACCTGGCCGACAGGGCCAAGTCCAAGCCGCCTCAACTCTCGGGCGGAGAAAGCCAGAGGGTGGCCGTCGCCCGGGCCATGGTCAAGCGGCCGGACCTCGTCCTGGCCGATGAGCCGACGGCCAACCTGGACGCGGATAACTCTCACCATATCCTCGACACCATGGAAGATCTGAACCGGGAGCTGGGGACGACCTTCCTATTCTCCACCCACGACCAGAAGGTCATCGAACATCTGCGCCGCAAGATCTCTCTCGTCGACGGCCGAATCGCCAACGATGAAACGGTCGGGGATGAGAATCGAAGGAAACGGCCATGACGATCCTCAAGCTGGCGGTCAGGAACCTGCTCGGAGGGGGGATGAAGAGCTGGCTGAATGCCGTGGTCCTTTCCCTCGCTTATGTCACCATTATTTGGACGCAGGGCCTCTACCAAGGAATGGATCAACAAGTCTCCCGGACGATGATCGATGCGGCTGTAGGCGGCGGTCAGTACTGGGTGGAGGGCTATGACCCTTACGACCCCTTTACCCTGCAGGACGCTCATCTCAAGCTCACAGGGATACTGGAGGAGTTGGCCCAGTCGAGAGAAGCGGCACCGGTGCTGATCGTTCAGGGTACGATTTATCCCAATGGCCGGGTGCAGGCCGCGCTTCTCAAGGGCATCGACCCGGAACAGAAGGTGCTAATGTTTCCGTCGTCTTTCTTGAAGGATACGGATAGCGAAATCCCGGCGCTCATCGGAAGCCGGATGGCCCAGATGACCGGACTCAGGACCGGCGACACGGTGACGGTCCGCTGGAGGGATGTTCACGGTACATTCGATGCCCAGGACCTGCAGATCGTCCAAGTCATGGCCACGTCTGTCCAGACGATCGATATCGGCCAAATCTGGGTTCCCCTGAAGAAGCTCGAAGAAATGGCCGGGGTGGAGAATGAGGCCACGATTGTCATTGTCAAGGAGGGCTTGGTCCAAGCTGATGACATCCCGGGCTGGACTTTCCGAGACCTGGACTTCCTCCTTCAGGATATCAAGCAGATAGTCAGGAGCAAGACTGTCGGCGCGTCTATCTTCTACGCCTTCCTCCTTTTCCTGGCCATGCTGGCGATATTTAACACTCAGGTCCTGTCGATATTCCGGCGGCGGAAGGAGATCGGGACACTGATGGCCCTGGGCCTGACCAGGGGGAGAGTCATCGCACTGTTCACGGTGGAAGGCGCGCTTTACGCCGTCATGGCCGCCCTGATCGGGGAAGNNTACATCGCCCTTTTTACGGTCGAGGGAGCGCTTCACGCCATCCTGGCCGCCCTGATCGGGGCCGTCTACGGAATCCCCTTGCTGGCCTACTTCGTGGCCAAGGGATGGCCGTTGCCCGCCGGCACGGCGGATAGCTTTGGATTCGCCTTGAGCGAGAAGCTCTTCCCGACGTACAGCGGGGGCCTCGTTGTCGGGACTACGGTCCTTGTCTTCATCATCACGACCATCGTCAGCTTCTTGCCGACCCGAAAAATAGCCAAGCTGAAGCCTACAGAAGCTTTGAGGGGCAGACTCTCATGATCAAGTTTTTATTCAAGGGCATCCTGCGTGATAAATCTCGAAGTCTCTTCCCGTTTCTCATTGTAACGGCAGGCGTATTTCTGACGGTGGCTATGTACTGCTACATCAAGGGCGCGGAGGCGAGTTTCATCCGGTCGAATGCCAACCTCCTGTCCGGGCACGTCAGAGTCATGACCGAGGCCTATGCGAAGGAGGCCGACCAGATCCCGAACGACCTGGCGCTCACCGATCTCCCGTCTTTGATCCAGGACCTTCAAGCCGGATTTCCAGGTTTCATCTGGACGCCGCGCATCCGGTTTGGAGGCCTGCTCGACGTCCCCGACGAGAACGGAGAGACTCGCTCCCAGGGCCCCGCCGCCGGGATGGCTGTCCGGCTGCTCTCTCCGCAAACTCCGGAGATCGAGCTCCTCGACCTTAAGAAAGCTCTGGTTAGAGGCCGCCTGCCGGAGCGACCCAAGGAAGTCCTCATCAGCGATGAGTTCGCCCGGAAACTCGGCCTGAATCCGGGCGAAAGGGCGACGCTCATCAGCTCGACCATGTTCGGGAGCATGAGCCTGGCCAATTTTGTCGTGGCCGGGACGGTCCGTTTCGGCGTTAGTGCCATGGACCGAACGGCCATGATCGCCGACCTGGGCGACATCCAGGACGCCCTGGACATGAAGGATGCCGCGGGCGAGGTCTTGGGATTCTCAATGGACTCCGTCTATCGGCAGAGGGAAGTAGACGGCATGGCGGCCATTTTCAATGCCCGCCGGGTTGACGCCCGGGACGACCTTTCTCCCTTTATGATGACTTTGAGAGAGCAGCCCGGAATGGCCCTCATGATCGGCCGCCTGTCCTACGCGACGGCAGCGATCGTGGGAGTATTCCTTTTTGTGATGTCGCTTGTTCTGTGGAACGCCGGACTCCTCGGCAGCTTGAGAAGGTTTGGAGAGATCGGCGTCCGCCTCGCCATCGGCGAGTCCAAGGGGCATCTCTACAGGTCGATGATCTATGAATCGCTCCTGATCGGAGCCCTGGGAACCCTGGCCGGAACCGGGCTCGGTTTGGCTCTTTCTTATTACCTGCAGGTGAAGGGGATCGATATCTCCTCGATGGTGAGGAATGCGGCCATGATGATCCCGACAGTCCTTCATTCCCAGGTTACTCCCTTCGCCTATCTCATCGGGCTTATCCCCGGACTTCTGGCCACCCTGCTGGGAACGTTGATTTCCGGGCGGGGGATCTACAAACGGCAGACCGCCCAGCTGTTCAAGGAGCTCGAGACATGAAAAAAATCATAATCCTCCTATATCTCGCCTTGGCTTTAGCGGCGCCGGCCCCGGCCCAGACGCTCTCAGCCGACCAGATCCTCGACCGGATCGACGAGAACGCCGTCGCCGGAAACCGGATCAGCGTGACCGAGATGATCATCCACAGCCGCCGGGCGATCCGCACCCTGAAGTTGAAATCCTGGGTTCAAGGAGAGGACAAGGCGTTCACCGAGTTCCTGGAGCCTGCCCGCGAGAGGGGGACGAAAATGCTCAAGCTCGGCGACCAGCTCTGGACCTACTCGCCGGACGCGGACCGAATGATCAGCGTCTCGGGCCATTTGCTGCGTCAATCGGTCATGGGTTCCGATCTGTCCTACGAAGACATGCTGGAGGATCGAAAGCTCCGCCAAGCCTATGAAGCGACAGTCGTCGGAGAGGAAACGATCATCGACCGGCCCTGCTGGGTTCTCGAATTGAAGGCCAAGGCCGAAGAGGTGGCCTATTATTCAAGAAAGATCTGGGTCGATCGAGAGCGATTCGTGCTCCTCCGCGAGGTCCGCTTTGCCAAGAGCGGGAGGCAGCTCAAGACGCTCGAAGTCAAAAGCGTCATCCGCGTCCAGGACCGCTGGGTCCAGAACGATGTCGTCTTCAAGGATGCGCTGAAAGCCGGAGCCGGGACGGAATTCATCATCCGGTCGATCGAGTTCGAAGCGGCGATCCCCGAGTTCCTTTTCACCAAGGCCTCGCTGCGGAAGGAGCCCGCACCATGACCTTACAAAAGCTTTTCGCGGCGCTGATCATAGTCGTGTTCGCATCCCCCATGGCGGGCTGCCGGCCGTCGCCCGAGCGTTCCGAAAGGACCGCCGACATCGAAATGAAAGTCGATGCCTATGTCCAACCGTATCTCGAGATGAAAGCCTTCAGCGGCTCGATCCTGATCGCCCGAGGGGGCGAAATCCTCCTGGCCAAAGGCTACGGCTTGGCGAATTATGAGCTCGACGTGCCGAACACCCCCCGGACGAAATTCCATCTGGCCTCGATCTCGAAGACCTTTACATCAGCGGCGGTGATGATCTTGGAAGAACGTGGCTCGCTGACGGTCCAAGACCGCTTGGCGAAATACATACCCGATTTTCCGGACGGCGACAAGATCACGATTCATCATCTGCTCGTCCACACCTCGGGGATACCGAACATCAACGATTTTCCCGAGTACGGCGACTGGTCGCGGCTCCCCCAAACGACCGCCGGCCTCGTCGAAAAGGTCAAGAACCGGCCGCTGAATTTCGAGCCCGGGGCGCGCTACGATTACAGCAACTCGAACTACAATGGGCTGGCCTACATCATCGAAAAAGCCTCGGGCCGGAGCTACGGCGAGTTCTTGAAGGAGAACATCTTCGATCCGTTGGGGATGCGGGACACCGCCCATGACGGCCGGGCCGCGGCGCTGGTCAAGAACGCCGCCTCGGGCTACACGCCCGCCGGCTACGAGGACCTCGAGAAAGCTCCCTACCTGGATTGGACTATCAAGACGGGGAACGGTTCGATCTACTCGACGGTGGAGGATTTGTACAAGTGGGACCGCGCTCTGTATACGGAGAAGATCCTCTCGCGGGCTTCCCTCGATAAGACGTTCACCCAACACGNNCACGTCGACGAGGCCGTGGGGTATGGCTGGTTCATCGGCCGGCGGCTCAACCGCCGGTGCATCCGCATGAGCGGCCGCAGCCCTGGCTTCCAAGGGGAGATTCATCGTTATATCGATGACGACGTCTGCGTCATCGTCCTGGGGAACAACTACTCGGGCGCGGCCAGCTTCATGATCAACGACCTCGCCGCGATCGCCTTCGGCGAGCCCTACGAAAGGTTCGCCGTAAACAAGGATCTCAAAATCGAACCCCCTGTCCTGGCCTCATACATGGGTTTTTATCAGGGCGGAGAAGATTTCTTCGTACCGAATGCTTCTCTGACCGTAGAGGAACGCGAGGAACATCTGGCGATGCGTTGGAGCCTGGGCGGCCTTTCCTGGCTCGTGCCGATGACCGAATCACAGTTCTACGACCGGACATTCGGCGGCCGCGTGACATTCATCAAGAACGAGCGAGGCGAAATCTCACATTTAATTTACCGCTCCTCAGCCACAGATTACAAGGCGACCAAAACCAAATAAGCCGGCCGAGGGCACCCGACCACAAGAACACACCGTCGACCTCCCCTAAGGAACGGGCAGACGGCCGGGACCCGGGTTGACAGATATTCTTTCTTTTGGATATAGTCTTGCTCTCTATGATGACGGTCAATCCTTTCCGCGGTGTCGTTTTCCATTGGCTGGGGGGCCTGGCTTCGGGAAGCTTCTACGTGCCGTTCCGCGGAGTCAGGAAATGGGCCTGGGAAGTGTACTGGCTCGCCGGCGGCTTTTTCAGCTGGATCATAGCCCCTTGGATCCTGGCCTCTATCAAAACCAATGACCTGCTGGGTGTCCTGCGCGCGGCGCCGCCGGGCGTCCTGCTCAAAGCCTATATCTTCGGCGCGATGTGGGGCCTAGGCGGCTTGACCTTCGGCCTGACCATGCGCTACCTGGGCATGTCGCTCGGCATGGGCGTAGCGTTGGGATATTGCGCCGTCATCGGCACGCTCGTGCCGCCCATCCTCCATCACGAGTTTGCCACAAAGGTACTCGGGACGACGTCGGGATTAGTGATCCTCCTCGGGATCGTCGTCTGCATCCTCGGGATCGTCGTCGCCGGCCTGGCGGGCATGTCCAAGGAGCGCGAGCTGACCGAGGAACAGAAACGGTCTTCCATCAAGGAGTTCAACTTCTTAAAGGGAATCCTCGTGGCCACCTTCTCCGGCGTTTTCAGCGCCTGCTTTGCTATGGGCCTCGACGCGGCGGCGCCCCTGGCCGAGCTCTCTGCTCGACGCGGAACGGCGCTCCTCTGGACCGGACTGCCAAAGTTGGTCATCGTTCTGCTGGGCGGGTTCACTTCGAATTTCATCTGGTGCCTTATCCTAAACTTGAAAAACCGGACGGGTTACCAGTATTTCAGCGGCCGGCTGCGCCAGTTCTCCCCGAACCAGGCGTCCGAGACAAACATGGGTACCGCTGCGGACAGTCCTGACAAGGACACCGGCAGACACCCGCAGAAGGCAAGGCGAGACGCGACTGAGCGGGTCCCCGTGTTGAGCAATTATTTCTTCAGCGCCCTGGCCGGTATCACCTGGTACATGCAATTTTTCTTTTACACGATGGGCGAAACGCAGATGGGCCAGTACAAATTTTCCAGTTGGACGATCCATATGGCCAGCATCATCATTTTCAGCTCGCTGTGGGGCATCGCCCTCAAGGAATGGAAAGGGAGCAGCGGGTTCACCAAAACGCTTCTCTTCATGGGGTTAGCGACACTTATCTTATCGACCATGATCGTGGGCTACGGCAATTACCTCTCCACGCTTCCGGCGGGCCTGTAGCCGGGCCGAGAGCAGGGGAGGGCAGGCGGTCCCAAAGGGGCGATGATAATGGCCTCAGGCGAGAGAAAAAAAGAGACCATGACCCCGCGCCAGCGGGTCTTGAGAGCGCTTAATCACGAAGTCCCGGACCGCGTTCCGATCGACCTGGGCGGCAACCAGACCGGCATCCACAAGAACGCTTACCGGAGGCTCGCCCTCTACCTGGGACTTCCGGACGAGGTTGAAATCATGGACGCGGTCCAGCAGCTCGCCCGGCCGAGCGAGCGGGTGCTGGAGCGATTTCACGTGGATACGCGCTACGTCGCGGCGGGGCCGGCCTCCACTTGGAAGGGCGGAATCGTGAAGGCGGAGCGCGGCGGCCGGCTGTGGCATGACCTCACCGACGAGTTCGGCATACGCTGGTCGATGCCCGACGATCAACAGCTCTATATGGACATCACCCTCCATCCGCTGGCCAGGGCCACCGTCAAGGATGTCTGTGATTACGCCTGGCCGAAGGGCGACGATCCCAGCCGTTTCGCCGGCCTGCGCGAGCGGGCCCTCCGCCTGCGGAAAGAGACACCCTACGCCGTGGTGAGCGGAATTTCCGGAGTCGTCTATGAAACTTGCTGGTACCTCCGTGGACTCGAACAGTGGTTCTGCGACCTGGTGACAGATCCGGGATTCTGCGAGGCGATGTTGGACCAAACGCTGAAGTACTGGCTGGGCTGGTTCCGCTTGTTCCTCGACGAAGCGGGTGATGTCGTAGACGTGATCATGATCGGCGACGACCTTGCCGGCCAGGACGGGCCGCTCTTTAACCCCGCGATCTACCGCCGCCTGGTCAAGCCCCGCCACAAGCGCCTCGTCGAATACATCCGCTCGCGTACAAAGGCCAAGGTCTGGTATCACACCTGCGGTTCCTGCGCCGCCTATATTCCGGACCTGCTCGACAACGGAATCCACATCCTCAACCCCGTCCAGATCAGCGCGCGCCATATGGATCCGTTCGAGTTGAAGCGTCGATTCGGCCGCGACCTGGTGTTCTGGGGCGGCGGCTGCGACTCCCAGAGCGTCCTGCCGCGCGGCACCCCTTCCGAGGTCGCGGAAAATGTGCGCCTCAACCTGGAAGCGTTCCTGACGGACGGCGGGTACGTGTTCAACAGCGTCCACAACATTCAAGGAGAAGTGCCGCCGGAAAACATCGTCGCCATGTTTGACACGGCCTATGAATACGGGTTCTATTCTTGATGACCTGAAACGCCGCAGCCAGGATATCGGCCCTCCCGTCCGGCGGGCGGGAGGGTTTCATGGCCTCGAGGAGATGGCCGGGATGAAGCGGTCCTTGAAAATTTCGCTTTGCAAATGAGACTTTGACAGGGATCAGGTCAATCGGCTGCTGCGGGTTGGCAGGAAAAGACCGAAAGAAGGAGCGCGCCATGCGGAGAGTCCTTGGTTCCGGAGGGATCCTTCTTGTCGGCTTGACCGTCGTCCTGGCCGCCTTTCCCGGGGCGCCCGAAGTCTGCGTCATGAAGACCGACCTGGGGGCGATGGTGTTCGAGTTTTTTGAAACCGATGCGCCCAAGACCGTTGCCCAGTTCAAAGCCCTCGTCCGGAAAGGTTTTTATGACGGCAAGGATTTCTACCGGATCGTGCGCGGCCACGTCATCCAGGCGGGCGGCGGCGACGCGCCCAAACTGCCGCCCGAATTCAACGCCCGACCCCATGTCTTCGGCGCCCTCGGCCTGGGCCGGACGGGCGATGAATGGAGCGGGGACTCCGAGATCTATGTCTGCGTCGCGGCGCGGCCCTACCTCGACGGGAAGTACACAGTGTTCGGCCGGCTGGTCGAGGGATTCGAGGTCCTCGAACGGATTGCCGAGGTCCCGGTCAGGGAACAGTGGGAGGGTCCCGACAGCAGGATGGCCATGCACAAGCCGATCGAGCCCGTCGTCATTCGGAGCGCCCGGATCGAAACGCGTGAACGCGGGGCCCGAGTCGCGGCCGGTTTTCCGCTTATCCGCGGGCTCGTCATCCGCTTCTTCTTTCGTGACCCGGCCGCAGCCGAGCGTTTCTACGGCCAGGTGCTGGGCCTGCCTTCGGCCGGCCCGGGATTGTTCCGGGTTTCCGAAACTACCTTTCTTCGGGTATTGCCTTTGTCCGAAGCGGGGGCCGACGCGGACGCCCCGAAGACGGCGACGCTTTTATTCGTCACCGACGAGGTCGATGCCTGGTACGCTTACCTTATAGCCAAGGGCTTAACAATGCGGTCGGAGATCAAGGACGCCTCCCAACATCCGACCCGCGGTTTCGTGGCCGTCGATCCCGAGGGCCACCTCCTCGAGTTCGGGCGGTTTCTCGACCATCCCCAGAACTCCCGCCTCCATGACGTCCTGTCCAAAATCAAGCCTCTTCATCCCGATCCGGAAGCGAAGACGGCCCGCCCCGGCGGGCTGGGGATCAGGGCCAATATTCTGTGGCTGTACTATCGGGATATCCCATCCGCCTTGCGCTTTGCGGAGGACAAGTTGAGCGCCGGCCTTCTCGTCGACCGGGGATTCGCCAAGGTCATGACGGCCTCTCCGTCCGGGTTCATCGGTCTTGTCGACGGGGCCCAGGGGCTCCGTTCCTTCAGCGCGCGTAAGGCCGTCCGCATCGACCTGGCCGTCGACGATCCGCGAGCCTGGGCTGCCCTCCTTATCCGTCGGGGCGTTCCCGTGGCGCCTGGCGCAGACGAGAACAGCGTCCCGGCCTTCGCCGATGCCGGCGGGTACATCTTCCGGTTCATCCCCACCCGGGATGTCTTCGCCGCCGCCGGAAAATGATCAAAGGGGCAAATTCTCTATTTACTTTTTCGCGCTTGTTATTTATATTTCCTTGACGAGCCATATCCCATGTTCAACCAGAATTAGCATAGAGCCGCAGAGAGAGGAATCGCATGGGCTTACAAACCTTAGATTGGGTTACGCTGAGCTTGTATTTTGCCCTTATCATGGGCGTCGCCTGGTGGGTTATTCGCAAGAGAAAGGACACGGCCGCCGACTATTTCCTGGCCGGCCGGAATCTCGGCTGGTGGCTCGTCGGCGCCTCGATCTTCGCCTCGAACATCGGCTCGGAACACCTCGTGGGCCTGGCCGGAACAGGCGCGACCGACGGAGTCGCGATGGCTCATTATGAACTCCACGCCTGGTGTCTGCTGGTCCTGGCTTGGGTTTTTGTGCCCTTTTACGCCCGATCGCTGGTCTTCACCATGCCCGAGTTCCTGGAGCGACGTTTCTCCAGCCACTCCCGCTACGTCTTGTCCATCGTCTCGCTGATCACGTTCGTCGTCTCCAAGATGGCCGTCGGGATATTCGCCGGCGGCGTCGTGTTCGCGACGCTTCTGCCGGAAGTCCATCTGCATCTGGCGGGCCTTGAGGTGAACAGCTTCTGGATCGGGTCGGTGCTGGTCATCGTGCTGACGGGTCTTTACACCATGCTGGGCGGCTTGCGGGCCGTGGCCTATAACGATGCCATCCAGGTCGTCATCCTAGTCTTGGGATCAGCCGTGTTGACGATCTACGGGCTCGTGAAGCTGGGCGGCTGGGACCAGCTTCGGGCGCTCTGCGGATCGGACATGTTCAACCTCTGGAAGCCGCTGATCCCGCCCGGAGTCGAGGGGACCTGGGCGCCGGTCATGATCAAGGATGTCGCCGGCCAGGTGGTGAAACAGGCCTGGTATTTCAACGGCTATTATCCCTGGCTGGGCATGCTCTTTTGCGCGCCCATCATCGGTCTATGGTATTGGTGCACCGACCAGTACATCGTGCAGCGGGCGCTGGCCGCTCCCGACGAGCGGACGGCTCGCCGCGGCAGCATCTTCGCCGGGATTCTAAAGCTCCTGCCTGTGTACCTGTTCATCATTCCGGGCATGATCGCCTACGCGCTCGCCAAGAGCGGCAAGGTCCCGGGACTGGAGGTCATGGTGTCTCCGGACGGCAGTCCTATCCCGCATCAAGCCCAGGCCGCCTTTCCCTTGATGGTCAAGCACATGCTGCCGGCCGGGTTGCGGGGCCTCGTGGTGGCCGGGCTCCTTTCCGCACTGATGAGCTCGCTGGCCGGAGTCTTCAATGCCGCCTCGACCCTGATCACCGTGGATCTCTACTCCAAGTGGAAATCACGGGCTTCGCAGCATCAGATCGTGCGGGCCGGACGGATCGCCACCGCCGTCATGGTGTTCATCGCCTTGATGTGGATTCCGGTTATCCAGGGAGGGCGCGGGTTATACAACTACCTCCAGGCGGTGCAGGGCTACCTGGCGCCGCCCATATTCGTCGTGTTTTTCTTCGGCGTATTCTGGAAGCGTCTCAACGCCAAGGGCTGCCTCTGGGCCCTGATTGTAGGCTTCACCCTCGGCCTGTCCAGGATGCTGGTGGACACCCCTGTGTCGCTGGGCCTGTTCGGGTACGCCGATGCGGCCAGGACGATCGCCAACGGATATCCCGAAGGGTCTTTCCTTTGGATCGTCAACAACATTTACTTTCAGTATTTCAGCGTGCTCATCACGATTGTTTCGATTGTGGTGATGGTCGCGGTCAGCTACCTGACCCGAGAGCCGGATTATGAAAAAATCAAGAGTTTGGCTTACGGCACGTCGACCGATGACGATCGGAGGCGCACCAGGGCCAGCTGGGATTGGCGTGACCTGCTGGGCTCAGCTATCGTCCTGGCGTTTATCCTCGCGGCTTACCTATACTTCAGAGGATAAGGCTTATATAATGCTAACGGAAATAAATTTCCCTTAGTTAAAACCATGCAAAAAATCAAGTTCCGGTTCAACGAGAGTCACGTGGATTCCTTCAACACCCCGGGTGTCTTGAATCTGATGTTCCTGGACCTTACCAATCAGTGCAATTTGAGGTGCCTGTACTGTTTCAATCAACACCTGCTCGATCTCTCTCCATCCCATATGGAAATCGCATTACTGGAAAAAATACTGCAGTCCAAGGTCACCCGGAAGGCAAAGAATTGGTTTTTTTCAGGGGGAGAGCCCCTTCGTTACCGCTACCTTGACGAAGCTTTAAGGTTGTTCCAAAAATTCGGGCACCATCCCAAGCTCGCCACCAACGGAATAGAGTTAAAGCCCGATGTGCTCGATAAATGGGTGGAGCTTGGAGTCCAATCCGTCCAATTCTCTTTGGATACGCTCAATCCATCCGTCTTTGCTGAGCTGAACAAAGGTACGGGAAAAAACCATCGCGCTATCCTGGAAAACTTGAAGTATGCCGTCAAGTCTCCTCTGAGAGTCGTCGTTTCGAGTGTGCTGACGAAAGCCAATGCGAAGGAAATCTCCGATATCATGCGCTTTTGCTGCGATGCGGGCATCGATTCCTACACCCTCTATCCCAACGTCCCGGCAGCGAAAATCCACACGGATCTCATCGTCCCTCTGGCCCAAATGCCCGACGTGATCGACGGGCTGATCAAAGACTACCAGGAGATCTGCTCTACTCGGGTCATCGATATGAGCATCCCGTGCATTCAATTTTCGGATGTCTATGCGAAATGGAAGGATAAGGTCGCCATTCGGCTTCACGCCTGCGGCGCAGGGCAGTACAACCTGAAGATTACGAGCGAGGGCAAAGTATCCACCTGCATCTGTCAGGATGCCCCCGAATTTATAGTCGGAGATTTACGCCTTCAGGATATCGATGAAGTTTGGGATTCCGTGGAAAACAGAGACTTTCGGTCGCTTTACCGGAAGATTCCTGAATGCCGTGTCTGCCCAATCCAAGCGGAATGCCGGGGGGGTTGCCGGAATGAAGCGTACGTTCTTGGCAGGAATGGAATTCTTTCCCTCGACCCACACTGTGAGTTTTTTAAAAGCTCAGCCTACAGGAAGGAAGGCCGAAACGTTTAAACATTGTTGGGGAGTCTGCCCACAGTGGCGAAAATACCCTGAATTGAGGTGACATCCATTTGGAAATATGCCCTAGGCGAGATCCTCCTCGGCCAGAGGGGTATCACCAAAATATCCCACCTCTGGCTTCCGCTGGCCACTGTTCTCCTATCCGGTTCCGTCTCTGATTTGGAAGCCGGCTTTTACGGATCTATCGGCCTCTTTTTCGTGGTCCTGTTCAAGGTCATGTTCAGCATTCAGGTCAACGACCTGTGTGATCGAAGAGAAGATAAGGCCGTTGGCAAGGAGAGGTGGATATCTCATCTGCCTCTTCCTCTGGGGGTCTTCATTACAACGGCTTTGGCTGCGGCGGGATTCACGATCATAATCTTTGCGAGCGGATCGATTCCGGTTGCTCTCTCATACACAGCATCGATTTTGCTCGGATTATTCTATTCGCTGCCGCCTGGGCGGTTCAAAGAAAGGGGAATCTGGGGTTTGATTGTTTATGCTTTGGCGGCAACAACCATTTATGTTCTTGTGCCGTGGGTCTGGTTCGAATCCAGCCTATTGGTGTTGGGGTTGTTATTCTTGACTGTATTTTTGGATAAATGGGTGCAGGTCCATTTTCACCAGGTCGTCGACTATCAAGCGGATTTGAAAAATCGAACGCAGACCTATGCGGTGAAAGTCGGCCTTGCCCGCACCCGAAAGACTCTTCGAATGGCCTCTTTGTTCGCTTCCTTTTCCATGGGGTGTCTCTTGGTTTATATAATATTTTTCGTAATGCCTTCGACCTTCCAGAAAATAGCGATCCTGGGCTTTGGGACTGCCATCATCGCCGGTTCGGGACTTTATGTCAGGACAGCGAAAAAGAAGGCAGCGCGAATATCGGATTTGGCAAGGGAACTGCCTTGGATGTATCTCGGTTTGACGTATTTCGTGTTTGGGGTGTTTCCCCCGGTTGGCTTCCTGCTTTTGGCTTTCAAAGAACCGCTGCTGGGAATTCCGGCGGCTTTATCCGCCCTCTCTCTGCTGGGCCTATCATGGCATTCCATCCGCTATAAGTATACGTAAAAGAGGAAATGCTCCAGAAAGGGAATTCGGCGTGAGAATGATGAGGAACCTAAGTCCGAGTTTGAAAGAGGCTGTCAATACATTTTATAGGGCGACGCGGCTGTACAGTACCAATAGATCGCTGCGAGCTTATGCCCAAGCCGGCTCCTACATTTATCGCAAGATTAAGGGACAGGCTCCTCTGATAACCGTCACTCTCGCCCCGACATTTCGCTGTCAAGGCAACTGCGTCCATTGCTTCGCCGCCGTCAAAGGGCGTGACAGAAGCGATGAGATGTCAACGGAGGAGTTGAAGGGAGCCATCGATCAATTGANNGAGAGGATATCTTCGATCTTATCGCTCATGCCCACGACATCGGACTACTCACCCGAATCAGCACCAACGGATACCTGTTGACCAGAGAGCGTGTGGCCGAACTGAAGCGGGCCGGGCTTAACCAGTGCGGGGTATCGATCGATGACGCCGATCCCGCTACCCACGACCACTTGCGGGGCCTTCCGGGTTGCTTTGAGAGAGCCGTTCAAGGTCTTCGCTATTTGCACGACTACAAGATCAACAGCAAGATACTCGTCGTCGCATCCCGCCGGAATGTCACGGAAGGACTCGAGCGTATTATCGACCTGGGGCGGAAGCTTCAGGTGTTTTCAATCTACATATTGATCCCCGTTGCCGCCGGCCGCTGGGCTGACGCACCCGACGAGGTGCTTTCTGAAGAGGAGATGGCCCGCGTCCGTAAGCTCTACGACTTTAAGTTTGTTCACTTCGAGTTGCATACTCCGGAGTCGATGTGCTGCGCGTACAACAAGTCGATTATCTATGTCGGCGCAACGGGCGATGTGACACCCTGTCCTTTTATTCCCTACGAGATAGGGAACATTCGCAAGGAACCACTCGCCGATATTTGGCGACGTCATGTCGCCGCATTGCGGCTGGAGTGTCGGGGAGGATGCCCCATGAATGATGAAAAAGCTCGGAGGGCTCTTCGGTCACACACGGAATTTGTAAAGGCAGGTGGCTCGGGCAACAAAAGGAACCGCTGAGGACAGGAGTTGCGGCGGCCTTTCCGATTTCCCAGAGTTGACAATGGATAAAGTAAATCAATATAATCACGAAAAAGCATCTCTTTGTGAGCAGGATGGACCGTCAAGAAATACTCAAGAAAATCGAAGAAATTCGGAGAGAGGTCGAGAAGGACCAATCCGCTATTTTTCGCAGCAAGATCCTTGAACGGAGATTCCATCTCCATCCTTCCCATCGGGGGTTCTTTTTTAAGAAGTTTCTGAACAAGATCAGAAAAAGATTGATCTTGGAAATCGGTTTGATTCTCCAGCCCATTTTGGACAACCAGAAAGAAATCAACCTCAGGTTCCTCAAGGAAATTGAAAAACTAAAAGAGGTCGTTTCCTTGAGGAATACGGATCCAGTCAAGAAAGGCGATGATAGCCCCGGCCAAAAACCTTCTGGCAAGAATCCAGGGTAAACGCGGCGTTTCCCCAGGTCAGGATTCACTGAGGACCATCGCCGTCTGTGCCGCTCAAATCCCGTTTTTCAAGGGAGGCGCGGAAGCCCATGCCGGAGGACTCGTCCGAGAGCTGGCCAAAAGACAGTTTGAGGCGGAACTGATCTCTATCCCTTATAAATGGTATCCCCACGACCGGCTCTTGAAGAGCATCGAAGTCTGGCGGATGATCGACCTCACCGAGTCCAACGGCAAGAAGATCGACATGATCATCACCACGAAATTCCCGACCTACTTCGCCGAGCACCCGCGAAAAGTCCTCTGGCTCTTTCACCAATACCGGCAGCTCTACGATCTTTTTGATTCTCCCTATTCGGATTTTGACATTTCTAGGGCCGAACACAGGAAGTTGAGGGACCGTCTCGTGGCCATGGATACCCAGGTCCTCAAGACCTATAAAAGAATTTATGCCAATTCAAAAAATACGGCGGCCCGCTTAAAAAAGTACAATGGCATTGAAGCGACGCCGCTCTATCATCCTCCCCAGCTGGCAGGCCGTTATTATAACGGAGAAAACAGGGGCTACATTTTATCTGTTGGCCGTTTGGACCGTTTGAAAAGGGTGGACCTCCTGGTCAAATGTTTGGCCCATGCGGACCGGCATCTGC
>DQHV01000375.1 GCA_003524335.1 Candidatus Aminicenantota bacterium
GTCTTGTCGGAGCAGATGACCGTGGCGCAACCCAAGGTTTCGACAGCCGGCATCTTCCGCACCAGGGCGTTCCTCTTAGCCATCTGATGCATCCCGATGGCCAGGGCGCCGGTGACGATGGCGGCCAACGCCTCGGGTACGGCGGCGACGGCCAAAGCGATGGCGAACATGGCCGTGCTGACCAGGAACTTCATCGTGACCTGGCCGACCAAAGCCTCCCGGAGTATGCTCAACCCGGCCACGCCGAGGCAGATGGCCAGAGAGATGAGGCCGAGCCAGCGCCCGATTTCTTCGGTCCTCTTTTCGAGGGGAGTTTTTTTTGTCTCCGCCGCCGCCACTTCTTCGGCGATCCGGCCGAACTCGGTGCTCATTCCGGTCGAGGTCACGGTGGCCTTGCCCCGGCCATAGGTCACGACCGTCCCCGCGAAAACCATGTTCAGCCGCTCGCTGACCGGCATCTGTTCGGGGAGTGCCGCGGTCTCCTTCCTGACCGGGACCGACTCCCCAGTCAGGGCGGCTTCATCGCAGTTGAGCGAACGCACCTCGACCAGGCGGGCATCCGCCGGGATCTTGTCCCCGGCTTCGAGGAGAATGATATCGCCCGGAACCAGGTCTCGGGAAGGAATCTCCTCTTCCTTGCCGTCTCGCAGGACCGTTATGGTCGGCGAAAGCATCTTCTTCAGAGCCTCCAGGGCCTGCTCTGCTTTGTATTCCTGGATAAACCCGAGGATGGCGCTGAGGAGGACGATGGCGGCGATCATCAAGGCATCCACCCACTCGCCGACCAGGAGGGAGAGAGCCGTAGCGGCCAGGAGTATCAGGATGAGCAGGTTTTTGAACTGGCTGAGAAAAAGCGATAAAGGAGAAGCTTTATCCTCCTTCCTGAGCTCATTAAGGCCATACTGCGCGAGGCGTTTGCCGACTTCTTCCTGGGTTAAGCCGCTATGGGTGTCAGAGCGAAGGCGGTGGAGTACCTTTTCGGCGTCCAAGGCATGCCAGGCAGGAATTTGCATAACTTCTCCTCGATTGAGCGATGGTCAGCGAGCCGCCTATTATAACAAAGGCGGCCCGGCCATAAAACCCCCCTCAGGATCAACGGCCTTCGGCACGGCTAGCCGTTAGGGGTGAGCCGGAGGGGTCAAAAAGGGGAGGCCCCGAGAGGAAATATGCTCACCCGATTCACCGCGAGGGGGGATTGTCATATATAAGGATAAGAAAGATAACTGTAGTCGCGCATTCTGATGGGTCTCTGCGTGAAGATTTGGATACAGAGAACGGCGGCTTGAATGGAACAAGAAAAGAAACTACAATTGGCGGCCAAGGAAAAGCGATACGGCGTTTCCCGAGGGAAGGGAAGTCCGGGGCAATACTCTACGGGGCCGGCGAGCCGGTCCGTTGAATCGGGTGGGACAATGAGAGAACGAGGCTTCACACTAATCGAGGTATTGCTGGTCATAGCCATCATCGGAATCATGATGCTCGTTTCGTATCCGAACATTAAGAACTCCCTGGAGACCAGGGGGCTGGAAAACGAAGCCAGGGAGGTCCTTTCGACTCTTCAACAGGCCAAGTTCCAGGCTGTGAAATTCAAGCTGAATCACCGGGTCAATTTCGACAACAGCCTTGGCTATTGGGTCTATTTCATCGAGAGGGAAGTGAGCTTCAACAACTGGGTTGAGGTCCCTGGGCGTCTCAGGAAGTCCATCCCCAACAGGTTTACCGTCACCATCAACCTGCCGGGACAGGTCCTGATTATTTCACCCCTGGGCTTTGTCCTCAACTACAGCACGACGCAGCACGATATCTCCATCCAGAGCCCGAATATCCAGAGGCAGGGCCAGCCGAGCACGCGGACGATCGTCATCTATGCCGGCGGCTCGGTCCAATATACAAAATCCGCCTAAAGCAGGGAAACATGAAGACGAATAAGGAAAGCAGCAGGCGAGCTCGGGGGAAGAAGGGAAAAGGCTTTTCCCTTCTGGAAGTCCTCATCGGGATCACCCTGGTGGCCATCGCCGTTCTCGGCCTGGCTCAGATGTTCACCCTGGGTATCCTGAACAACCTGCGGTCTGAGAGGATCGCCAACGCCTCTTTCCTGGCACAGCAGCAGGTCGACATCATCAGAAACCTGACCGGGGATGAATTGACGACCCTAGCCCTTGGAAACGGAGTGGACCTGAACGGTGACGGCACCATGGACGTCCTGAAGGATGACCTCCTCGATGTCAACAGCGACAGCCAGCTCGACTACCGCCGAATCACCGAAGTCCAGGCCGATAGCTCCGGGGCCAGTCTTGTGTTTGAGGTCACCGTGCTTGTCTTTTCCGCTGAGCAGATGAATACACTAAAGAACCAGCTGATCCTCCAACCCGCGGGCTACGGTGTGCAATCCAAAGTCAACACAATTATCAGCCGATAATGGTATGTCAAGGCGAGGCAAAAATGATGAGGGCAATTATTAGCGCAATCAGGAAGCGGTCAAAGAGGTCTTCCCGCGGGTTCACTCTCGTCGAGCTTATAGTCGGAGGCTCGATCATGCTGGTCATCGTCCTGGCCACGCTTTCCCTCTACATGAGGAGCAACAAGGTCGCCGTGGACCAGAACCAGTACGCCGAGCTGCAGCACGACGTCCGCTCCGGCATGTTTTTCGTTTCCCGGGATATCCGGATGGCCGGGGCAGGCCTCCCAATTGAATTTTTCGGCTACGCCCTGGAAGGGGTGGATAACGAGAACCAGGGCGTGGAGGTCACTCCCGACCGCCTGCGGATGCTGGGCAACATCGAGGACCCTCTCAACCTGAGCATAAGCAACTACCAGGGCTCGTCGATCACCTTATCCGTGGATGATTACAGCTTTGAACAATACCCTTATCCCGACGAGTATTATGACAACAAGTTCGTCTTGATCCTCCCCAACCCCAGTTCCCCCTGCCGGGCTGGGGAGGTCAGGGCAGTCACCCATGTCAGTCATAGTTCGGGAGGGAGCAACGAAAAGCTGAATTTTTCCCCTGGCCTGGCCCCGGGGATAAATCCCCCCGGAGGTCTGTCCGGGACGTGCAGCAGTTCCAACGATTATGACGGCGGGTTGGTCACCTTCATCGACGTCAAAGAGTACTGGCTCGATGTGACGGGCAATTATCCGGGGTTGACGGCGGGTGTCGACGGCTACATCGGCAACGGCCAGGGGGGGATTCTTTATGTCACCCTGAACGGGGTCCACTATCCCCTGGCCCAGAATGTTGAGAACCTTCAGTTCGAGTATAACGGGGACTGGAACCCCCCTCACGACGGCGGGCTGGACGGGTTCGTTCCCTGGGACAACCCCAACTGGACCTTCGACCCGGACATGGTAGCCCGGATCCGTCAGATCAGGATCCTGGTCCTGGGAAGCACACCGCGGGCGTTCGTGACTTTTGCGGGGAAGGCGCCGGAGAGCCTCAACGTCTACAAACGTCCCCCTCTTTCCAACACCGCCGGCGCCGCTCAGGCGGACAAACACAAGAGGTTCCTCCTGGAATCGACTTCAAACGTCAGGAANNGGACCCGAAGTCGCCGGGAACATGCGCCTGCAGGAGCAGGCCTTTAACGCCGCCGAAGCCGGGTTTGACAACGCCTGGACTCAGATCGAGGGCAGCTACGTTGGTGCGGGCTGGACGAATTTTGAGGGGCATTACATCACTCAGCCCACCGGCGTCAGTGATCCTCTGGATGTCAGCTATTTCCGGAAGCTCACGGACGAGGAATTGCTGGCCGCAGTCAGCGCCAGCGACCCCAACATGATCTTTTATAAGATTCCTTATGTTACTACCCAGAGCGGAACCCTGGACGCCCGTTATGCGTATACGGCTTTTTTAATCGATGATGAGGCGGGCGGAGGGGACCCGGATCCCTTCGATGCGCTTCTCATCTGCATCGGTACGGTCCAAACCGGAGATTCCGTCACCACATCAAGGCTGGAGATAGGACTCGCTGTGCAACTGCCGGGGGGGTAAAGAATAGCGGAAAAAGGAAAAGGTCAATATAAGAGGAATAGGGAGAAGGAAAGAATGAATAAGAAGAAGAAAGCGGCGGGGCTTTTTTTTCCAATTCTCTTGTTTTTTCTGGTCATAGCGGCCATTGCCTTGAGATTCTGGGCCCAGGCAGACGAGTGCGTCGAGCATCCTCTCGCCTTCACAGAGACTTTCAACACCACCGATTTCGAAGACGTGGCGAATACCTCTGTGGCCCACTGGACGGACGGCCCTCCTCCGGATTTGCCCGGATACATCAGCCTGAACAAATTGGGATCTGAATTCGACGTTTCCAACCCGGGGTCGTTTCCCGCCTGGATCAACACCATCACGTCCGGCGATTTTGACAACGACGGCTGGCCCGATTTTGTCGGCACGAGCTCGAGCTTCAGCAACGCCCTGGTCTTTGTCCGAAATCTGGGAGTCAACGGACAGGTGGGGAGTTTCGGCATTACCCATAACATCGACGGGACCGTCTGCCCCCTGTATCCGGCGTCGGGCAACCCCACACGAGGCGTCAATAACACCGCCATAGATAACGATGCGGTGGACGGAAGCGAGCACTGCGCTCTGACTTCCGGTGATTATGACGGGGACGGCGACCTCGATTTCTTCTACGTTGTTTCCTACGGGGATTCTCCCTACAACATTAAAAGGATCTGGTTCTATGCGAACCAGCTAGCGCAGACAGGAAGTCTATCGTTCACCGAGACCGTCAGGACTACCACAGACCCTTGGCCGGCAACGCTCAAGGGCATCGCCTGGTCGACCACTATTATGACGACTCTCGACTTCGACAACGACGGGGACCCGGACATCTTGATGGGAAACAAAGCCGGGGAAGTTATTAAGATCAACAATAGGAACAAAACCCGAGCCATCAGTAACAGCAGCAAATGGAACTTCGCGACAGTCCTGACTGGGGTTCGGACGGGATGGTCCTCCTCCTCGAACCGGGGCGTCAGCACCCTTTCTGTCGCCGACCTTGACAACGACACGGACCTCGATATCTTCCTGGGAAGCGTCAGCTATGCGGAAATGCAGTACTGGAAAAACGACGGGAGCGGCAATTTCGGGACGAGCCCGTACAGAACATACACCGACAGCTCGGGCGATACCAATAACAACAATTACGACGGCGCCGCCACGGTCTCCATCGCCAATGATTTCGACCGGGACGGGGATGTGGACGTCATGGTAGGCACGGATAACTGGAACTATAGGCCCGGTTCGGAAGAGATCGGCGGGATGTGCTATTACTTCAGGAACGCCGGAGGGGAGTTCAGCCAGCGCTTGATCTATGACGGACGGGACGCGAGCCCGCCCGTTTACGACTTTGACCTGGGCGCAAACCTGGACTACGACAAAGACGGAGACCAGGACTTCCTGATCGCCGACGGAAACCATACGGAAAACTATTACCTGTTTGTCAACAACATCGCCGACGTCTACAATCTTCAGGGGATCGCTCAATCGACAAACGTCACTCCCGCCCTCGATCCCAACCTTCATGCCATAACGAGGATCAGGATCATCAACCTGAACCAGGCGGTGGTTGGAGGGTCCAGCAGCGGGTTGGTTATTAGCTACTATGTCTCCAACAACGACGGCCGGGACTGGGAGTTCTACGCCCGCTGCGAAGGTGCTGAGATCCACAACTACGGCACTTTTCCCGATGCCCAAAGCGGCGATTGGCACACCTTCGAACACTACGGCGCCAGACTGAAATGGAAGGCGGTCCTGGAAGCCGGGGACGACAGCATCCCGGATTTCCCGAATTCCTCCTACGAGACTCCCCGAGTCGACAACATCGAGTTTGAGATCGTCTATGTGGACAGGAAAGAATATTCCCGAACCTCAGTGGCGGCGACCATCGCCGACAACAGCGGAGCCGCCATCAAGCTCATCATCGGCGGAACCTTTTATTACCCGGGCTGGCAGGGCCGTCTGATCGCTTACGATGTGACCGACATGAGTCCGGTCAACTCCTCCTACTCGGAGCTCCGGACGGTGAGCCGGTCTGATCTAGCGGACCCGACAGGAAGGGAAATCGTCGCTCCGGGAACGGAAATCCTCTGGGATGCGGGGAGTCTGCTGGCGGCCCGCTCCGCTTCGGACCGTGTTATCTACACGGCCATCCCCAACCCGACAGGGACCGCGCTAAACAGGCTGGACTTCACGGTGGCCAATGTCACGACCCTGGAACCGTACCTGCAGGACGTGCAGGGAGATGATGACGGGCTGATCGAGTTTATCCGGGGAGTGGGCCGCGACTGGAAGCTCGGGGACATCAACCACTCGAACCCGGTCGTCATCGGTCCTCCGACCGGGGTCTCCGGCCAGATGGGCGCCGGATACGACGCCTTCAAGCTGGCCTGGGCGGACAGGAAAAAGGTCCTCTACGTCGGGGCCAATGACGGCATGCTCCATTGTTTTGATATCCTGACGGGACAAGAGCTCTGGGGTTTTATCCCGTACAACCTTCTCCCCAAGCTCAAGAGTATGTGGGCCGTCGACCAGATCACTCTAGACCGGTATTTCGCCCGGGACGTCTATGTGGACGGCAGCCCGGTGGTTGCCGACGTGATGCTGGGCGGGAATTGGAAGACCATTCTCGTTTGCGGCCAGGGACCAGGAAAGGGCAGTGTCATAGGGGGAGGCGCCAACTACTACTTTGCTCTGGATGTCACCGACCCGGAGAACCCCCTGCCCCTTTGGGAATTGACCCATGTAGATACTATGGGTGAGACGTGGTCCGTCCCGCTCATCGGCAAGGTGACCAAGGACGGCGCCGACGCCTGGGTGGGTTTCGTCGGCTCCGGCTATGATAACAACCCCGATCCGGGCGTCATCCTGGGCAATACCTTTTACGCCGTCGACCTGGCCGCTGGAAGCATCTTCTGGACGTTTGAGGCGGACGAAGTCGACACCTCGGACCCGGCCCGGACGAATGACCAATTTCCCAACATCCAGAACACCCTGCCGGGATCCGCTTCCTATGTGGACATCGACCGGAACGGGTATGCGGACAGAGTTTACATCGGAGACCTCGACGGCCGGATTTGGAAGGTCGATGTCACCCCGGAATTCGAGAACGCCGGTTCCTGGGATGCAGAAGCCCTCTATGTCGACCCCGATAATTACCCAATCGTCACCAAGCCGGCTATCTGGAGAAACCCGGCCGGCGTGACAGCCGACCCGCGTATCTTCTTCGGAACGGGAGGGGATGACGGGGCACCCATTGATGCCACCTACTCATTTGTGGCCCTGATCGACCGTGAGGCCTCCACGGATATCGAATGGTACCTCGGAGTGCCCTACGGAATCCGGAGCGCAGAGAGGGACGTCGGCAATTTGGCGGCCGGCGAAAAGGTCTGGGCGGATCCCAAGATCGAAGACTACACGGTCTATTTCAGCACTCTGACGGGGAGCATCGAGGCGGTCGACCCGTGCCTCAACCTCGCTGGCCTCGGAAAACTCTATGCCCGGTTCATCGTCTCGATCGGTGGATCACCCGTCGGCGGGACGGCCTTTAAGGGCCTTTCGGGAGCTCTGGAAAGCCTGGACTTGGCCATCAAGACGCGGTCCGCGGTGACCCTGGGAGAGACCCAGACCACTACCGACGGTGCCAAGAAAAGGGAAGTCTATATTCAAGAGTATGACTCCACCGTACAGAAGCTGGAACAGCTGACCGGCGGACTCCTGAAGGTCAAGTCCTGGCGAGAGGTCTACAAGGTTTTTAAGAGATAAGCAACACCTTGCAGGGCAGGCCGCACGGCCTGCCCTTTTCCTTTCCGGCCCGGTCTTTTATTATTCCAGAGTTTCCTCACCGGTTCGCTGCAGTGCTAGTTGACAACCCCGCCTGGACGGCACTATAGTTATGGCCTTGTTCGAGAAGACCCATGGGTTTTTGGGACGCCATCCTACTTGGCATCGTTGAAGGGCT
>DQHV01000119.1:0-7295 GCA_003524335.1 Candidatus Aminicenantota bacterium
GCGCGAGATCCCCCACGTCGAGATCCTCCGCCTCGGGACCCGCCTGCCCTGTTTCCTGCCGCAGCGCGTCACTCCCGAGCTCGCGGCCATGCTGAAAAAGTATCATCCGCTCTACGTCAACGTCCATTTCAACCATCCCGATGAGATCACAGAAGAATCGGCGCGGGCCCTGAACCTTCTGGCCGACGCNNGCGCGGCCACACCTCCGGCTACGCCATCCCGACCTACGTCATCGACGCGCCCGGCGGCGGCGGCAAGATCCCGATCGTACCCAACTACCTGCATTCCGTTAGCGACGAGCAGGTCGTGCTGAGGAATTACGCCGGCGATCTCTTTGTCTATCCTCAGGTCCGGACGAAGAAGGAGGGGCGGCAGAGAATCGCGCCCTGCGCCGCCCCACCTCCGCAGGCCTGAGTCCGAAGCGCTTTTTTAGGGCTGACCCCCTGATTTAAGTTGAGCCCTTTATCGCCGCTTCGGCCTTCAGGTTGCGCTCGGGGCAGGCCAACGCCCGCGGCTCCCCCCAGCCCCTAATCGATGGTGGCAAGAAACCGATTCAGGCCGACCTTCCTGACGATCTCCAGCGCCTCATCGTTGGTCAGCCCTCTCCTCTGCCGCAGCGATTCCAGGATGCGGATGATCGACAGGGCGACCTCCGCTGTCTGTCCCACGGTCTCCTTCCTCTCTTTCAGGAAAGCGATGGCGTCGAAGAGGATGACGTTGGCCTCGCCGTAGGTGATGGGCTCGCGCCGGCCGTTGAGCCTCACCCAGCCCGGCCGGGACAGGACGTCGTTGACCTGGGATTGGATGAGATAGGTAGCCCGGCCGATGAGCTTGAGGTTACTCGGGCTGACGTTGGTCATGGTGTTGCCGATGACTCTGCCCAGGCGAGTCATCACGGCCGTGGAATGAGCGTTGAGCATCATCTTAAGACCGAGCTGGCGGCGAAGGCCGAAGGGATCGTTGGCAGAAGAGATATTGAGAGAGATGAAAGGACCGGAGGCTCCGGGAAGAAGTTCGGCCATTTTCAGGCCCGGCTCTCCTCCTACGACGATCAGGCCCAGACGGGCGCCGTTCTCTCGGCAAAGGTCGGAAAACTTGCGGAAGGGCGAACCGGCCTGTTTCAGGCTCTCGGCCTCGGGCCCGATGATGATCACGACGCCCAGATCATCCTTCTGTGGACTCCGCTTCCGGACGTTGTCCTCGGAAAAAGAAAAGTCGTAAAGGAATTGCTGGTCGTTTCCCGCCTTCTTCAGGCTTTCCAGTGCGGCCGCCTGCAGGTAGGGGTCTTCAATCTCTTCCTCGAAGGGCTTGCGGTAGAGCTCGGAGGAGAGTCCTCGGAAGGGCCGGCCGAGGAAGGACCCCCAGGCCTCCTCGAGGCTTGCGGCCGGAGTCCAGACCTGGATCCAGCATTTCCGTTTGGGTTCAGCCTTCGGATCGAGGGGGAAGAGGCGGAAGGTGGGGCTGCGCTCGGTGCTGTCGATGAAGACGGTGATCAGGGCGCGGCCGGCCAGGTAGGTGGAGAATCGGGCTGCGCCGTAGGTGTCGGATTCAAGAACCGTCAGCGCGGCGATGGCCGGGATGTTTCGCCTTACCTCCTCGAGAATGGAGCGAAAACCCTGGAGCCTTTGCTCGATCGTGAGGTCGTCGGGAAATCCCACCCGGGCCAACTCCCTGGAAGAGAGGAAGCGACCCAAGACCCGCGCCACGGCCGACTCGAGCGCGCAGCCGATGACAAAAGTCTCGATTGTCGTCGCCTGCATACGGGTCGAGCCGGTGATGGCCTGGGGTCCGGTGGTGAGGTTGATCCTGGTGATGCCGGGCTCCTCGATCACCTGGCGGCTGCGGGTGAAGAGCAGCAGCCGCTCGTCGGGATTGTTGTAGATGAAGAAGAGCCTCTTCCGGGTTTCGGCCGGATCGTAGATGCCGTTCTCCTTCCACTCATCGAGCGCCGCCAACACGGTCCCGATGACCGAAGACGTTTCGCCGCCCTCGGTCACGCCGATGACGACGTCCCCGCGACGGACCCCCCAGTCGCTGAGCTGGAGACGCCCGATGAGCGGCAGGTCTTCGAACCCCTCGAGCGAGCTGATCAGGGCGCGGTCGGCGCCGGTCATCTCACCCGTGAGGTCGTCTTCCACCGACGCGGAAAGCCGGTCCTCGAGCTTCGGCCAGACCCGGGAGTCGGCCTTGACCGTCCTCCAGAAGGGCCGCCAGAAAGAGCTCTCCATCTGCTTGGCCAGGCGGCCAGTCGCCCCGCAGCCGTAGATATAAATCCTCCTCCGGTCGAGGACGGCCTGTTCGAGCGCCGCGACGAGCGGCTCCAAGGCCTGCCTGTCCGAGGCCAGGGCCTGCAGGCGGACGAGTATGTCTTCGTCCACCGAACACAGCATCCTCAGGCCGTCGGCCACGTCCTTCTGCAGGCGCTCGCTGAGGTTCCAGGTCTTGGGATGGCGCTGCTCGGTGAGCAGGGTATGGAGCTGGAACTGGGTTCTTCTCTGGACGTAGTCGATGGATTCCGGGGAGGCCTCGAGCCGCAGCAGCTTGAGGAGCCCGGCCCGCGCCGTCTGGCCAGGGAGGTCCTGTGACCGGGCGGAAAGGTGAAATCCCGTTCCGATAAGAAACAGAAAAATTATGGGAATAAGAATAAAGGGCGGCCCTTTTCTATCCGTACTGATGCTTGTCATCGAGGATGTCGGCCTTAGTCCAGTCCTGAGCCCAGCGGCTGACCCGGAAGGCTTTTTTCCCGCCCCCGGCCGTCGAGCAAACGATCCGGTCGAGGCCGGCGTTGATGATCATCTTCTTGCAGATGAAACAGGGAAAGGCGTTGATCGGCTTATCCTCGTTGTACACGGTCCCAAAGATGTACATGTTGCCGCCGAGGAGGCTCACCCCCGCCCGGGCGGCGTTGATGATGGCGTTCTGCTCAGCGTGGACGCTGCGGCAGAGCTCGTAGCGTTCGCCGTGGGGGATGCCGAGCCGGTCGCGGAGGCAGAAGCCGTGCTCGTGGCTGCTCTTTGTCTTGCGCGGCGCGCCCACGTAGCCGGTCGAGATGATCTGGTCATCCCGGACGATGATGGCGCCGATAGACCGGCGGAAGCAGGTGGACCGGCGGGCCACTTCTTTGGCGATCCCGAGATAATAGTCGTCCTTGGAGGTGCGTTTGGCTGTCATAAGCGTTCCTCGATCTGTCGATGGAGGGCAGGGAGCGACCCGTCGTTGATGATGGTCACGTCGGCCAGGTCCAGACAGAGTCGGATCTGCTGGCCGCTTGTCCCGCCCGCCATCTCCTGTTTTTCCTTGGCCACGAATTCCTCGATGGTTCCGGCCGACTCCGCCCGGCCCCTTTTGCGAACCCTTTCGTATCTAAATTCCACTGGCGCCTCCACAGCGACCAGGACGAAATCCTGTTGCTGCCGCAGGAAGGCGACCTCGCGGCCGTTGCGGATGCTGTCGATGACCGTCCGGCCGCGGACCTTTTTCATCACCCGGCGGGCCAGGATGTCGGCCCCGTGCCTGCGGCGGAGAGCGTTTCCTGCGGCGATCAGTCTGTCTCGCGTAATCTCCTCACCCTTCCGGCGCAGCTCCTCCCTGATCTCGTCTGAGAGCGATAGGTAGGCGTACCCTTTCTTCGTCAGGTAAGCCGCCACCTCTCCTTTTCCGGCCCCGTTATTCCCGGTGAGCCCGATGAGGCGGTGACGGAATTCGGCAGGTGTCCCCGTTTTCTGGCGTCGCGTTGGCATCTGTCTACCCGGCGATTTCTTCTTCCGCCTTTTTCTCCCGCCGCGTCTTGCGTTCTTTGCCGAAGAAGAAGGCGATCAGGATGCCGAGGCCGTAGAGGGCCAGCATCGGGACGGCGAGGACGCTCTGGGTGACCATGTCCGGCGAGGGCGTGATTACGGCGGCGATGATAAATACGGCCAGCACGGCGTACTTGAAGTTGCGGATCATCCAGCGGGAAGTGATGAGTCCGATCTTGGAGAGAAAGAAGATGAGCGTCGGCAGCTCGAAAACCAGGGCAACCCCGAGGAGGGTCTTGATAGACAAGCTGAAAAAGCTATCGACGGTCAGGACCGGAGTGAACTCCGAGCCCATTTTCAGGAAGAACCGGCAGGTCCAGGGAAACATCACGAAATAGCCGAAAGCCGCGCCGGCGAGGAAGAAGATGGTCGTGAAGGTCACGAAGGGAACGACGTATTTCTTTTCTTTCTGGTAGAGCCCCGGGGCGATGAAATACCAGAGCTGGAGGAAGATGAAGGGCGAGATGACGAACAGGGCGGTGAGGAAGGCGACCTTGATGTAGAGCATGAAGGGAGCGGTCAGACTGGTGAAGGCCATCTTCGTCCCTTCGGGCAGGTATTGAGTCACCGGCTTGGAGAGAATCTTGAAGACATCTTGGCTGATGATCCAGGCGGGAATGACGGCGACAAAGATGGCGACGAAGGAGTACCACAGTCTCTTCCGCAGGTCTTCGAGATGTTCGAGGAAGGTCATCTCGTCAGGAGATTTTTGGGCCTTCCTCATCCTTTTTTCCCTCGTTTTCCTCGGGGACCTCTTTGTATATGTCCTGGGTGAGGTCCTTTTTCAGCTCGTCTTTGATTTCCTTGAACTCGCTCGCCTGGATCTCCTGTTCGATCTTGCCCTTGATCTCATCCGAAGCCCGACGGAACTCCCGGACTGCCCTCCCGATGGACTTGCTCACCTCGGGCAGTTTCTTGGGACCGAAAATGAGCAGGGCGATGGCCAGGATGATGAGCAGCTCCGGGAAGCCGATATTTCCGAACATTCTATCCTGCCTTGAGCGTCATCAAATATATCCCCTGACCGGCCCTAAGTCAAGGACGGGCCGGCTTTACAATAGGGAGGTGGTTTGCTAAGATAAGAAATCTCGAAGCACATGAAAAGAAAGGTCTTGGTTGGCTTTCTCTCCCTCCTCATTCTGGTCAGCCTGTCGGCCCGGGATGAAGACATCTGGGACCGCTCCGTCGAGAAGTTCTCGACCATCCTCTCCCTGATCGAGAAGAACTACTACCGGGATGTGGAGACAGAGAAACTCATCTATTCCTCCATCCGGGGAATGCTGGAGACCCTCGACCCGCACTCCTATTTCCTCGACCCCGACAACCTCTCTCGGATGCGCGAGGAATACACGGGAAAATACTACGGCCTGGGCATCCAGATCCAGAAGCATGAGGACAGCCTGGTGGTCATCGCCCCGATCGAGGGGACGCCCGCCAGCCGCCTGGGCATCCAGCCGGGCGACATCATTTCAACGATCGACGGCGAAAGCACCAAGCCCCTGACGAGCTTCGAGGCCATGCAGAAGCTCCGCGGTCCCAAGGGGACCAAGGTCACCATCACCATCGTCCGGGAAGGGCTGGACAAGCCTCTCGAGCTGACCATCGAGCGGGAGGAGATCCCCCTGCACAGCGTCGCCTACGCCTTCATGATCAGCGACACGACGGGATACATCTTCGTCCGCAACTTCGCCGAGACGACGACTGAGGAGTTCGAACAAAAGATGACCCAGCTGGCCGGCCAGGGGATGAAGGAGCTGATCCTCGACCTGAGGGGGAATTCGGGAGGGCCCTTCTTCCAATCGATCGCGCTCTCGGATGAGTTCCTGCCCAAGAACGATGTCATCGTCTCCATCAAGGGCCGCAACAGGATCTACAACCGGGAATTCCGGGCCCAAAGGGACGGCCAATTCGAGGACATCCCCCTTGTCATCCTGATCAACAGGGGGAGCGCCAGCGCCTCGGAGATCGTCAGCGGCGCGGTCATGGACAACGACCGGGGCTATATCGTCGGTGAGGACTCCTGGGGAAAGGGGCTTGTCCAGACGGTCTTCCCCCTCGGGGAGAACCTGGCTGTCGCCCTGACTACGGCCAAATATTTCACTCCGAGCGGCCGCTCCATCCAGAGGGATTATGAGCATATCGAGGATTACATACTCTACAAGCAGGCGCCTGAGGACCAGCGTGAGGTCCGCTATACTGCCAAAGGCCGGAAGGTACTCGGCCAAGGGGGGATCGCGCCCGATTTCGAAGTGACCTCGACTCTCAAGATCTTCACCCTCGAACTGATGACCAGGGGAGCGTTCTTCGGCTACGCCCGGAAGTTCGCCGCCCACGAGACCGCCCTCTCCAAGGACTTCATTTTTCCCATGAACCAGAGGGATTCCGGAGTTTCGGGTAAGCTCTCGGCGGGCCGCGATTTTACCGTCGGGACTCCGGTCCTGGAAGAATTCAAGGCCTATCTCCGGGCCGCCAAGATAGCCTTCGATGAGCAAAAGTTTGAGGAGGCCGAGGCGGAGATCAGGAGGGAGCTGGAGCGGGAGATCATCTCCTCCCTCTGGGGCATAGAAGAGGGCGTAAGGGCCTACCGGAAGACCGACGCCGTCGTGCTCAAGGCCCTGGAGATCATGCCCGAGGCTTCGAAATTCATCGCCGACAACAACTCTCGTTGAGAAGAGAAACTTCTTCTTCGCTTTTCCCATGAGTCTGGAGCGGAGGGTAGAGGAATGAAGATCGCCGTCGCGTCCGACCATGCCGGTTTCGACCTCAAGAGCAAAATTGTGGCCTTCCTCGAGGAGAAGGGGATCGCCTACCGGGATTTCGGGTCCGGGCCCGGCCAGACCGTGGACTATGTGGATTATGGGGTCATGGCCATGGACAGCGTCGTCTCGGGGGAATGTGACCGGGCCATCCTTTTCTGCGGCACCGGAATCGGGATGGCCGTCGTCGCTAATAAATATAAAGGTATCCGGGCAACGCCCTGCTGGAACCCATTCACCGCCCAGGTGAGTCGCAGCCACAACGATTCCAACTGCCTCACATTGGGGGGACGAACTCTTTCTTTTGAGGAGGCCGTCGAGATCGTCCGGACCTGGCTGGAGACGCCCTTTGAAGGGGGCCGGCACCAGCGCCGAGTGGCCAAGATCCTCGAGGTCGAGAGAAAGAACTTCAAACCCTGAGAGGAGAGAGAGATGTCTTCATTCAATGATAAGGTTGTATCCCTGGCCGGGCGGGTCGAGCTGAACAACCGCTGGCGTCAGGCGGAGTCCTTCAACCTGATTCCTTCGGAGACAACCCCATCCCTGCTCGTCAAGCTGTGCGAGATCTCCGACCCGGCGGGCCGGTACGCCGAGCACCGGAGCATGAAGGGCGAGGAGGTCTATTTCTATCAAGGAACAGACTTCATCCGGGACGTGGAGCTCGAAACCCAAAAAGAGCTGGGACAGTTCTTCGGCTGCTCCGATGTTGAGCTCCGGCCGATCAGCGGCCAGATGGCCAACG
>DQHV01000119.1:7341-15185 GCA_003524335.1 Candidatus Aminicenantota bacterium
TCTTCGGCAAGAGCATGTTCCTCTATCCCGAGCCGGTGGAATTCGTGGCCCGGATCGTCAAGGAATGGCCGGAGAGGCCGGTGATCATGTATGACATGGCCCATGTCCTGGGGCTCTATGGCGCCTTCCAGGAGCCGCTCCGGGAGGGAGCGGACGTCGTCACCGGCAGCACCCACAAGACCTTCTTCGGGCCGCAGCGGGGAGTCATCGCCGGGAGCTTCCCCAAGGACAGCCCGCTCCGCAACTTCTGGGCCGATGTCAAAAGCCGCGCCTTCCCGGGGTCGACGAGCAACCATCATCTGGGGACTCTCCTCGGCCTCCTGCTGGCNNACCCACCAGGTCCTCGTCCGGGTGCGCAGCTATGGCCCGGCCCAGGAGATCGCCCGGCGCCTTGAGAGGAACAACATCGTCACCAACTATCAGGCGCTGCCGGACGACGAGACATTCCTCGACTCGAGCGGCATCCGGCTGGGAGTCCAGGAGATGACCCGGTTCGGGATGGCGGAGAAGGATTTCGATGCTCTGGCCGGATACATGGCCGAGGTGGTCATCCGCGATAAGACGGTCCGAGACGAAGTCCGGAAGCTGCGTCAGCGCTATCTCGAGATGAAGTTCTGCCTCCCGGTCAAAGAGGCGGTGCCGCTGGCCGCCCGGATCCTGAGGAGCATTTTTCCGCGGCCGGGGCTCATCGAGAGCCTGGCCGGGGAACTGACGAAAGGAACCTGAGCATGAAGATCCTGGTTGTCGGATCGGGCGGAAGAGAGCATGCTCTGGCCTGGAAGCTCTCCCAGAGTCCGCTGCTGGAAAAGCTCTACTGTGCCCCCGGAAACCCGGGGACGATGAGCGTCGCCGAGAACGTCCCCATACCGGACACGGACATCCAGAGGCTGGCGGACTTCGCAGTCGAGAAACGGATTGACCTCTCCTTGGTCGGGCCGGAAGTCCCGCTCACCCTGGGCATCGTCGACGAATTCGAGCTGCGGGGGCTGCGCATCTTCGGACCCAGCCGAAAGGCCGCCGAGCTCGAGGGCAGCAAGGTCTTCGCCAAACAATTCATGGCCAGACACCGGATCCCCACAGCCCGCTTCAAAGTGGCCGAGACGCCGACCCAAGCCCTGCGCATCCTGAAGTCCGGAGAGTTCTACTTCCCCCTTGTGGTCAAGGCTGATGGACTGGCGGCCGGCAAGGGCGCCATCGTCTGTCCCAGCCTGCGCAAGGCCGAGGACGCGATCGAGATGATCATGGTCGAGCGGCAGTTCGGAGAGGCCGGAAAAAGGGTCCTGATCGAGGAATTTCTCAAAGGCAAGGAGGTCTCGTTCATCGTCATCTCGGACGGCGCCAAGGTGCAGCCGCTGGTGACGACGATGGATCACAAGGCCGCCTACGACGGGGACCGCGGGCCGAACACGGGAGGCATGGGCGCCATCTCACCGTCGCCGTTCATCACCCCCGAGCTCTTCTCCGGGGTTATCAATACCATCGTTTTCCCGACCATCAACCGGCTGCACGAGGAAGGCCGGAAGTTCAAGGGCGTTCTTTACGTCGGACTGATGCTCACCGAAGAAGGACCCAGAGTGCTGGAGTACAACTGCCGGTTCGGCGACCCGGAGACCCAGGTCCAGATGGTCCGGATGGAGTCCGACCTGGCCGAGGTGTTGCTCAACGCCATCTCCGAAAACGTCCTGAAGTCGGAAATCCGATGGAACGCCAAGGCCTCGGGCTGTGTCGTCCTGGCCTCGGGCGGGTACCCCGTCTCCTATGAAAAGGGAAAACCGATCAGCGGGCTCAAGGAGGTGTCGGCCATTCCCGGGATCCATATCTTTCATGCCGGGACGAAATACGAAGGGGGCGAATATCTCAGCAGCGGCGGACGCGTCCTCAATGTCTGCGCTTCTGAGAAGACCCTGGCCGAAACCATGGAGAACATCTACAGCGCCGTCTCCGCCGTCTCATTCGAGGGCATGCATTACCGGCGGGATATCGGGGCTTTGCGCTAGGAGGAGGACATGGACGTTGTCATTTTCATCGGCAGTGAATCGGACCATGAGGTGGTCAAAGATGCCCTCCATATCCTCGAGGGCTTCGGGGTCTCCCACCGTCTCGAGGTGACTTCGGCCCACCGTTCGCCCGAGCGGACAAGGGCGCTCATCGCCGAGAGCGAGAAGAGAGGAGCGAAGGTCTTCATCGCCGTCGCCGGCAAGGCCGCCCATCTGGCCGGGTTCGTAGCCGGGAAGACATCGGCGCCGGTCATCGGCGTCCCCGTCGAGAGCGCCGGCCTGGGCGGGCTGGACGCGTTGCTTTCGACCGTCCAGATGCCCAAGGGGGTGCCCGTTGCGACCATGGGGTTGGGCAAGACCGGGGCGTCCAACGCGGCTATCCTCGCCGTCCAGATCCTCAGCCTGAAAAATCCGCGCTTGAAAAAGAAACTTGAGGAACACAAGAAGGCGATGGCCGCCCAAGTGGAGAGCGCTTCGAAGAAGATCCAGAAACCCTGATGCCGTCCTTCTCCATCCAGAACTTCGGCTGCCGGGTGAACCAGGCTGAAGCTTTTTCCTGGGCCGAGGAGTTCGAACTCGGCGGGTTGCGCTTGGAAGAGGACCCAGCCCGGGCTGACTTGGTGGTCGTCAACACGTGCACTCTAACGGCCGGGGCGGACCGGGACGTTCGCAAGTTCATCCGCAGGATCTCCCGGCTCAACCCGGGCGCGAGGTTGATCATCGCCGGCTGCTCGGTCGACGGCGGCACTCTCCGGACAGAAAACCTGGCCCTGGATACGCTCCTGCTGCCGAATGCCGCCAAAGCGCAGCTTCCGTCCCGGGTCCTCACCCGGCTGAAAACACGGGAAGTCGCGGCGGCTAAGCCCCTGCGCTCCCGCGCCCTGCTCAAGGCCCAGGACGGCTGTGACCTGCGCTGCACCTTCTGCATCATCCCCTCGGTGCGGGGGCCGAGCCGGAGCTTTGGTCGAAAAGAACTCCTGGCTCGGGCGCGCCGGCTCATCGCCCGGGGCTTCCGGGAGATCGTTCTCTGCGGCATCCATCTCTCCTCCTATGGCCTCGACCTGGACCCCAAGGACACATTGGCCGGGCTTCTCGGGGATCTGGTGGAGGTTGAGGGATTGGGAAGTCTTAGGCTGAGTTCGCTCGACCCGCGGTACCTGGATGATAGACTAAGCGACCTGATCACGGGAAGCCCCAGCATCTGTCCCCATTTTCATCTCTCACTCCAGCACGCCTCTGACCGCGTCCTTAAGCTCATGGGCAGGGGATCGAATGTCGCCGGCTATGAGCGGATCTTGGGGCGGCTGCGGGACAGATCGCCGGAGGCGGGGCTGGGCGCAGACATCATCGTCGGGTTTCCCGGGGAGGAAGAGGAAGATTTCGAGAGCCTGCGCGATTTTGTGACCCAATCGCCCCTCGACTATCTGCATGTCTTTGCCTATTCTCCGCGGCCGGGGACGCCGGCGGCGGCCTGGCCGCAGGTAGGGGACGGGGAGAAGCGCCGGCGGTCGGCCCTGCTGAGGACAATCGCTGAAGACAAGCGCCGCGCCTTCCGGGAGCGGTTTATGGGGAGGGAGCTAAAAGGAATCGTCGTCAGGAGGGACGCTCTGGGCTCGGAGGTCCTGACTTCCAACTATATCGATGTCCGCGTTCCGTCGTGTTCCGGAGGGCCCGGCGGCGAAGTCAAAGTGAGGATCACACGAGTGGAGTCGGAATTGACGGGCGGAGAAGAGGCCGTCTGAAGAAAGGAACAAACCGATGGCCAGAATAAAACAGCTGCCCTTCGAAGTCTCCCAGAAGATTGCCGCGGGCGAGGTCATCGAGAGGCCTTTTTCCGTGGTCAAGGAGCTGGTGGAGAACTCGCTTGATGCCGGCGCTTCGGAGATCCGGGTGGAGCTTCTGGCCGGCGGCAAGAGGCTCATCCGGGTCCAGGACGACGGCCTCGGCATGAGCCGCGAGGATGCGGAGCTGTGTTTCGAACGGCACGCCACGAGCAAGCTCAGGAGCGAGAAAGACCTCGAGAAGATCTCGACGCTGGGCTTCCGCGGCGAGGCCCTGGCCTCCATCTCCGCAGTCTCGGAGATGGTCCTCAAGACATCGGACGGCCAGGAAGACCAGGGGACCGGGGTCGAGAGGAAGGCCGGCCAAGTTGTTGCCGTGAAGGACATCGCCTTCCCTCGCGGGACAAGCATCGAGGTCAAGGACATCTTCTATAACCTGCCGGCCCGTCGCAAGTTCCTCCGCTCCGAGCAATCGGAGCTGGGCTATATCGTCCGCTACCTGAGCGGGGTGGCCCTTGCATATCCAGAGGTCCGCTTCTCTCTCCTCCAGGCCCGGCGGGAGATCATGGACTGCCCGCGGGTGGGGAGCCACAGGGAGCGGCTCTTCCAGCTGTATGGAAAAGACGTCCTGAACCGTCTCCTCGAGGTCGATTTCCGGGAGGGCAGGGGGTGGGTTTTCGGCTATTCCTCTCGACCGCCCCTCGGCCGCTCGGGCCGGGCCCATCAGTTGTTTTTTGTCAACAAGCGTCTGGTTAAAGACCGTGTCCTTCAGGCCGCCTTGAACCAGGCCTACCGGGGCTTTCTAGAAAAAGACCGGTTCCCGGAGGCCTTCCTTTTCCTGACCCTGCCCTACGATGAAGTGGACGTCAACGTCCACCCGACCAAGGCCGAGGTCCGGTTCCGCGAGTCGCAGCTCGTTTTCTACCTTCTCCTCAGAAGCATCGAGACGGCCCTGCTCAAAGAGCGAGGCCTCAAAGAGATCTATCCGAGAGCGGGAGAAGCCGGTTCGACGATCGGAGTGGGGGAGAGGACGGCGAGTCTCCCGACCCGCGCCGCCCGGCTGGAGGGGCCGGAACAGATGGCTCTCTGCGAGTCCGCCCGGGCCCAGGAAGAAAAGGGCCGGCCCCGAGTGTTGGGGCAGTATCTCGACATGTATATCGTGGCCGCGGGCGAGGAGGGTCTGCTGGTCATCGACCAGCACAACGCCCATGAACGGGTCCTGTTTGAGAAATACAGGGAGATCGATGTCCAGAAGAAATGGCCCCGGAAGACGCCGCTCGTTCCGGTCCTCTTTGACCTCTCGCCCGCCCAGATCGTGAGCCTTGAAAAAAACCAGCCGCTCCTGGAGGAGGCCGGTTTCCGGGCCGAGGCCATGGGCGGGAGGACCTTTGCACTGAACAGCTTTCCCGATATCTTCGAGGCCGAGGAAGCCAGGGACGTCCTCCTCCAGCTTCTTGATGAGATCGGGGAAGAGGAGTCGGGCCGGAGGCGGGAGAAGATGCTCGCCGCCATGGCCTGCAAAACCGCGGTTAAAGCCCATGAGCCGCTGGCGCCGGACAAGATGGACTACCTCGTTGAGGAGCTCTTCCGCACGTCGAACCCGGCGCTGTGTCCCCACGGCCGGCCGATCATCGTCAAAATCGAGAAGGCCGAGATCGAAAGAGGGTTGAAGCGCAACCCCTGAGCGGGAGCAAGACTACCATCCTCCTTGAAGGCGCCTATCGGGGGGCTTCGTCAATCCGTTCGACGATTTGAATCTCTTGTCGCACCCGGTCGGACCATTGGCTAGAGCCGAGGTCGTTGGCCCGGCCCAGGACGGTGAGGGCATCCTTGGTATGACCGAACTGGCGGAGGAGGACTCCGTATTCAAAGAGGGAGCGGACGTCGGCCGGAGACTTCTCGGACCTGGACTTGAAGATACCGAGCAGCGGTTTCTCGAGCAGGACGGGGTCTGCCCGGACGCTGACCGCCTCCATGTAAAGAGAGGCTGCGGTCTCCTCTTCTCCGGCCAGCCCCTTGGCGGCGGCGAGGTATATTTGGGCGGAGCGGTAATCGGGCAGACGGTCAGCGACCTGGGCGAAGTGGTCAGCCGCCTGCTCGGGTTCTCCGGCCAGGAGACAGGCCCTGCCGAGATACAGATGGGCACTGATGTCATCCAGATAGCCAAAGAGCTTCCGGGAATACCGGGCATCTCCTGTCAGCGCCGTCAGCGCGGCCAGGATCGAAGGGTCGCCGGGAGATGATCGCAGTCCCTCGAGGAGAAGGCGGCGGGCGGTTTCCCGGTCGCCGCGCTCGATGCCTGCCCGCGCCAGATAATATTGGGGTGCGGAGGACTGGTAATAATCGCGCTTGAACCTCCGGCCTCGGGCGAGAAGTCCCTCCCAAACCGTCTCCGCATTTTCGTACCTTCCAGCCTCGAGCAGGAGAAAGGCCTGGTCGAACATCTCTGATCGGGTCGCGGGCTTGAGATGGGCCAGCGCCTCTCCGGCAAAGCCAGCCGGCTCGAAGCCGAGGTCCGAGGGCCGCACGGAGTCCATGAGCCAGGGCGCCGCGGCGAGGGCAAGCGCGGCCCGGATCTCCGCTTCCGGGTAGTCCATCGCCTTCCGCTGGCGGTAGGCCTCGCTCAAGTGGTCGCCCGACGTCCTGACGCCTTGCCACAGATGGTCCTCCTCTCTCATCAGGCCTGTCGGGATGACGAGCACCGCCGACAGCGGGATGACTGCGGCCAGGAACAGCCAGCGCCGTCTCTGCGAGGCCATGAAATCCAGGGCGGCGCAGGCAAAGACGAGAAACGCCGGGAGGAGGACGAGCCTCTGGCGTGCGGAGACGTAAAAGACCAGCATCACCCCGGCTTGGCCGGCGAAAAGAGCATAGAACAAAAGGCTCTGCCTCCACTGCGGAGCCCGGGTGATCAACCCGAGCAAAGCCAGGGCCGAGAGGACCCCCCATGGGATGGTCGGCACAACTGTCCGGCTAAGCTCTTTCTGATTCCAGTAGGCGTTGTAGAGGTCGTGCCAGTCATAGGAATGGAACATGTGGAACAGCTTGTGAGCGAGGACATGCCAATACCGGCGGGGATGGTCGCGGATGAAGCGGACCGCTTTTCCCATCCAATATCCGTTCACTTCGGAAATTGTCAGGTCCTTTCCGGTGCTCAGCCGGGCCAGCCGGCGATAAAGCTCGTGCTGGACGTCCGGAGTTTGGTTGTATTGCCTGGCCAAGTCGTAGACGAGATAGGGATAGACGGAGGTCGTGCCCCAGGAGAGGGGGTTGTTTCCCTCATAGAAGACGGTTCCCGGGTTCATCGTCAGGAGGGTTACCCGCCCGGTCACCCTTTCGCTTCGGTTGAGGAGAAGGAATAGAGACAGCAGCACGGGCAGCGAAAAACAGACGGCGGAAACGAGGCGCTTTGTCCGGGCCCGGGACGGATTGATGAGAAAATAGACAGGGACAAACAGAAGAACGGGAAGAACGCTGGGCCGCGTGAGGAAGGCCAGGCCGGCGAGGCCGCCGCTCAGCAGATGACTCGGCCAGTCGTCCCTAAGCGCAAGAAAGATAAATCCGAGCAGGAGAAAAAGAGCCAGGACCTCCGGTTCGTAGGCCTGGGTCAAGACGATGAGGGTGGGGTTGAGGATGAGGGCAGCCGTTCCGATGAGGGCGACGGGAAGACGGACGATTTTCCTGAGGATGAGGAAGAGAAACGATGCCGACAGCGAGGCCAACACGACCTGGGCCAGCTTCAGGAACAGGTCGGGTCGTTTCAGGAATTTTTGGACAAGGATGTGAAAGGAAAGATAGAGCGGGCTGAAATCAAAGAGTCGCTCCGCGGGCAGCGCACCATCGATCGCCTGGCGGGCGGCCAGCACGTACTTGTGAAATTGATACGGGCTGAAGAAAGAAAAAACGAGGAAACCATAGAGGCAAAAAGCCAGGGCAAAGACGATGAGAGGCAGTTTCTTGGCCGGTCCGGCTCTCTCGTCCATATGATCTGGCGCGCCTGGAGAGACTCGAACTCCCGACCCGCTGCTTAGAAGGCAGCTGCTCTATCCACCTGAGCTACAGGCGC
>DQHV01000119.1:15345-15507 GCA_003524335.1 Candidatus Aminicenantota bacterium
CGTCTGTGTTACTGAAAATGTCAATGTTGACACAAATTGTCCGGGGTTCATTGACAAAATTTGCCAGTTCGTCTATTTTGGAGGACTTTTAGCCCATGGGTTCTAACCTCGGCGAACTCCTGCTCCGTGAGAAGGTCTTAACCCCTGACCAGCTGAAGTCCG
>DQHV01000354.1 GCA_003524335.1 Candidatus Aminicenantota bacterium
ATTTTATTGGTGTTCCGTATTCGGACACATACCTGTGGCTTCTCCTAACGGCCTTAGGGTAGGGGATATCCCACATCCCCTGCCATCACCGCTGGGGGCTATTTCAGGGGTGATAAAAAAAGGCCATTCCTCACCCCTAAAGGTGACCCGGATCCCAAGAGCGTTGCTCGTGATGATCTCTCCGAATTTGACATATCGAGTTATGTCTCTCTATAATCGTCCGGCCTTATAAGCTGATCCATGTATATCGTATCCCGAGGAAACCAGAGTATCAATTGGTCGAACTGAATTTCGATTTCTATTATAGCATTCCGTTCTGGGTTTGTTTTCTTGTCATAGCGATCGGAGCAAGGCTCTTCGATCCCTCCCCAAGACGGCGGGCCGTCCTCCTCGGGCTGGCGTCATCGCTGATGCTGTTGGCCATTCCTCGGTTCGGCTTAAAGGACCTGGGCTTGATCTTAGGCCTTTCCGCGTACACGTATCTTATCGGCAAGGTCCTCCTGCGGAGCGCTCTTGCTCTCAGATCTCCCCGGAAGACGTTCATTGCAGGGGCCGGGATCTCGGCGGTCCTCGCTTTCCTAGCGTTCTTCAAATATCACTTCATCTNNCGGGCCCCGGCACGGAGGCCGCCGAGCCCATCGGTCTTATCCGTCTGATCGGGGTGTCCTACTTCTCCTTCAGAATGATCCATTTCCTCGTAGAAGCGTACAGGGGCAAGATCGAGGGCCTGGATCCGCTGATCTATTTCGACTATATCGTCTTCTTCCCGGCCTTCATCAGCGGACCGATCAACCGGTATAACCATTTTGCTTCCCAGCTAAGCCATCGTATCAAGTCCAGCCCGCGTGAGGATCTGTCCAAGGGCGGCGAGAGGATCGTCCATGGATTGTTCAAAAAGTTCGTGCTCGCCCAAATCCTCTATCCCCATATCCTCTCCACCCAACCGGATACACTCGCCCAACTTCACCCCTATGAGATCCTGCTGGGTTTGTATGCCTATGCCCTTTATTTTTATTTCGATTTCGCAGGGTATTCGGACCTGGCGATCGGTTGCGCTCGTATCCTCGGTATCGAGCTCCCGGAGAATTTCAACAATCCGTTCCTGAAAAGGAATATCCGGGAGCTATGGACGAATTGGCACATGTCCCTGACCGGCTGGCTTGTCGACTACATCTATTGGCCGGCCGTGCGGAAGCTGAGAGATCGAGACTATTTCCGCCGCCACCCCGTCTTCCTATCCAATCTTGGAATGATCGTGACATTCATCGTCTGTGGCATGTGGCATGGCGAAGCAGCCCATTTCATCCTTTGGGGAGTCTATCATGGGGTCGGTATCTCGATCCTCACCCTTTATCAGCGAGAGAAGAGGAAGATCCGGCAGCCCGCCCTTCAGAGATATTTCCGCTCGAACATCAGCCGAGTCCTTGGGGTATTCCTGACTTTCAATTATTTTGCCGTTGGCCTATCCTTGTTCGTCCTGGATATGGCGAAGGTTCGCCTTCTCCTTGCGGGTCTTCTGCCGTAGAGGTCCGAGCTCTCAGGATTCCTCAGCCCCGGTATTCTTGTAACGAGCCCTGTACCACCTCTGCCGGAGATCACGCATGGGACGAGCCAGGGATTCCGGAATGATCTCATTGGGGCGCCGATATAGACGCAAGGACAGATAGAGCCTGCCCCTGCCGTTCAACGGGGCATAATAGCGCGGCAAGTCGAATTTCTTGAAGCCGTTATGGATCTTGAAATGCGCTAGCGAATCCAAGCCTTTCTTGCCATAATACAATTTTCCATAGGTCAGGAAAGAGACCCCTTTCTGGATGCATCGCTCTACGGCCTTGGACAGCATGGCATTGACCGGCGCCTTATCGCGGTGCGAGATCTTGCCCACGATGGTCATCATTCGAGCGCTTTGCCCGGAATAAACCAGCTTGAGGATTCCGATCGGCTCCTCCTGATAATAGGCGCAAAGGAAATCCGCCCTTTCGGAATATGTGCCCATTCGTTCCTTGATGTAACTCAAGGGCTTTTGATAGTGATGGAAAGGCACCCCTTGTCTCAAAGGGAATTCGTCAAAAATATCCTTGATCTGCCGAACGAGTTCATCGTTGAATTCACTCACGCGGACCAGGACCCCGAGCCGCTCCGCTTTATTGACTTTCAAACGTACTCTCCTGTTGACGTCCTTCCACCAGGACTCGTACGTCGTGATCGGTATCGCGGCGCTATTGTCCATCTCGACCTGGAAGCCGAGAAAATGCTTGGTGTAGGGCAATCTCTGTCCAAAGGTAAACAGGTCGGCTCGAATGTTCCTATTCTGGATCTCTTTAAGGATGATATGGGGGGTATCGATATCGACGTCCCATTCGTTCATTGCTCGGATGGTCTTGAAGACCCCCCCCGTCACCACGAATTCCTGGTCATGGATACGGAATTGACTTGCCATGGACATTTCCTCGTCCCCTCACTTCATCCAAAACCGGGAAGAACCGTATCGGCTCTTGGATAGACCGAAGCACCATCCGACGAACGAAGGACGATACAGTTGAAGCCCGTGAGCCCGCTCCATATTTACTCTTTTCTGCCTGATGCCGCAAGGGCCAGATTCGGAACAAGCCAAAGATCGTCGGTCGCAGAATTCCATCCCCGAGTCCCTCCCTATGGGGCTCAAGGAATCCCCCTAATCGCACCCAGCGGGCTTCCTAGCGCCCCGTGCGGGTATCATCGTTCTCAATATCGTCCACATGTCGAGAAGAGGCCCGATCCTCCCGAATAAGACAACCACCGCTCCGAGGTAGAGGAGCGTACATGACGTCGCCAGGATCCCCAGCCTGAGAAGGAGATGAGCATTCGCCATGAAGGCCTGACCGGCGCGCAGCTTGAATGCGATCAGCCACACGGCAACACCGCTCAGGACGGCGGCCGCATATAATCTCCAAATCGCCTTCCAGATGTGCCCCATCCGGATGCCCATGGGTTTCGCCGCGTACCTGATCCCCGGCCACGTCAGGACGTACAAGGAGAGGCTGTAAGCGATGGCGACTCCCAGGGCCCCGAAGCGGAGGCCCGCTAAAATCGACAGCGCGTTGAAGACAAAGGCTATGAGACCCCACCTGAGCCACCGGCCCGGATTGCCTTGTGACAGATGGAGCCATCCGATTGTTCCATAGACCACCGTCATCCCGATCGCCGGCCCCAGCGCCGAGAAGATCGTTCCCGTTTTTTGCCATTGGGGGCCCAGGAGGAACAGGACGATATCTCGTCCGCCCACCGTCATGATGACGCTGACGAGCATGCCGATCAGGGAGATCAGCGAAAGAGCCTTGATGAAGTATTGCTCATACCTCTCAGGGTCCTTATTCAGCCGGCTCAGAGTTGAGAGAGCCACGCCGGTCAAGGGATCGACCAACTGGCTGGCCGGCGTGACAAACAGGTAATACGCCCGGTCATAGTTGCCGAGCTCCTGCTTGCCCCATTTCCTCCCGATGAGGATCTTATCCAGATTACGTCCGAAATAGTTGATCAAGAATATCCCAAAGGTTTTCGAGGCGAATTTGAGGATCCTCCATACCTCCGGATCGCGCGCCGGCCATCCCGGGCGCCAGGGGCATTGCAGCCAAGCGCAGAGGGTGCTCAGGATGGGGTAGGACAGATGGCGGGCGACGATGGCCCAGTATCCAAATCCCCGATAGGCCATCCCTATGGCCAGGCCCGTGCTGAGAAGGCTGGCGACGATCTCATTGATCATCAATTTCTTGAACTGCATGGTCCGCATGATCAAGGCCGTGTGTTCAGTCGCCAAAGCGCTGAAGATGAAGCCGATCGAAAGGACGATGGCGATGGAAATCAAGCGGGGCTCTTTGTAAAAACGGGCGAGAAGGGGTGAGCATGCCGAAAAGAGCAGGGCCAGACACGTGCTGATGCCGAGACCTATCCAAAAGACCGAGCTCAGCTGGCGATGCGTGATCTCTTCTTTTTGAATGATCGCTTCGCGAAATCCGTTTATGCCGACATTGAAGAACAGAAGGCTGAACGCCGTGACCATCGTGACAAGGCCGAAGTCCCCCGGGGTCAGCAGACGGGCCAGAATAACCGTGCTCAGCACCTGGATTCCCAAGCTGAGCGTTCGGGAAAAGAGCATCGCCCCGCCGCCTTGGATGGCTTTCTTCTTGAGGCCGGTTTGGAGGGCTTCCTTGTCGAAATATCCGTAGGTCCTCTGCGCGCGGGTCATCGTCATTGAGGGATCTCGCGGGAACCATGATCGAGGAACATGTCATGTATGAATAAGCCAATTATATGAAAAAGGCAAGGTCGCCGGGGTCTCGAGGCCCTTTGAAGTGTTGACTTCGAAGCCCTTTTAACCCTAGAATCTAGCGCAAGTGTTGCGACCGAACCTCGGCGTTGCCTCCATGGGCCTCCATATCGTCAATCCGCTGGATTATCCCGACTNNCCGCTACAAACCGGCCTATTTCGCGGCCTTCGCGGAGGGCCGTTTGTCCTTCTTGATGCCGCTCATGGAGGTCGACAGCCGCCTGACGGGAAAACGAGCTGTCTCCCTGCCGTTTACCGACCAGTGCCGGCCCTATGAGCGGATCGAAGGGCTTTTCCCGGAGGCCGTTCAAATCGCTATCGACCGCGGGAGAAAGGAAGGATGGCGCTATATCGATTGGCGCGATGCTCGGGGCCTTGATGAGAGCGCCACTCCGTCGACAGAATTCCTCTCCCATGATATCAGCCTGTCAGGTTCCGAACAGCGACTTTTTGCCAATTTGGGAGCCAGCAACAAAAGGGGCATCAAGAGAGCCCTCAAGGAAGGACTATCCGTAACGGTCGATCGATCCCTGGATTCCCTGACGTCCTTTTATCGTCTCAACGGCCTGACCAGAAAACGCCACGGACTTCCGCCCCAGCCCTTTTTGTTCTTCAAAAAGATCTTTGACCATGTCCTTTGTAGAGATCTCGGCACCATCGTCTCGGCTTTCTTTTCCGGGGAGCGTATCGCCGCGGCGGTTTTTTTTCACTTTGGAGCTCGTGCGATCTACAAGTATAGCGCTTCGGACCGAGCCTATCAGAGGCTGCGTCCGAACAACCTCGTCCTCTGGGAAGCCTTGAGATGGTATAGGGAAAAGGGGTTCGAATCGATGAACCTCGGCAGGACGGCGCCGGATCACGAAGGCCTCCTGCGTTTCAAGCGGCTCTGGGGCGGCCAAGAGAGCGCGGTCAGGTATTATCGCTACGATCTCAGAAGATCCGCGTTTGTCCGACACAGCCTCGAGATGAGCCCCATCGTCAAGAAGGTGTTCGCGCATATGCCGATCCCCATCTCACGCCTGGCGGGCCGATGGCTGTCGCGGCATATGGGTTGAGCCGGCCGGGCGGGAGGGCTGAAGCTTGAATAGCCGAAAACCGCATATCACCCCCCAAATCACCTCGGTCAGCAGTTGCGCCCCATATGAAATTCATCGATAATGCGGGAATGCCTCCGGCCACCATGTACCGCGCACGTTCGTGGAGAATCGAGGGGAGATCATGAGGGTCCACTCCTGGTACTATCTGATCAAGCCCTTCATTCCCAGACGGTTCCAGATCCACTCGAGGAGGATTGTCGCCCATATCAAGAGGAGAGCGTACCGGGACAAGTGGCCCATCCTTCCGGCCACTGCGGCGAAACCCTCGAATTGGCCCGGTTGGCCAGGTCAAAAGAAATTCGCCCTCGTTCTTTCCCATGACGTCGAGACGGGCCGGGGCTTCGATCGCTGCCGATCCGTCATGAAGGCCGAAATGGAGCGGGGCTTCAGGTCGACTTTCAACTTCGTTCCGGAGGATTATGCCGTCCCTCCCGAGTTTCGCAGGGCCTTGTCGGAGAATGGCTTCGGTATAGGAATACACGGGATCCGGCATGACACCAAGATGTTCAGAAGTCGTGCGGAGTTCGAAGAAGCCGCGCCCCAGATCAACCGTTACCTCAGGAACTGGGGATCGGTCGGCTTTCATTCTCCGTCGATGATATCCAATCTCGAATGGATCCTTGACCTGGACGTCGAATATGATTGTTCGACTTTCGATACGGATCCTTATGAGCCCAAGCCTGACGGTATCGAGTCCATCTTCCCGATCTGGGTGACGAACGCCACGAGATCGCGCGCCTATGTCGAGCTCCCCTACACGCTGCCTCAAGACCATTGCCTCTTCACGATCTTGAAGGAGAAGACGAACGCCATATGGGAAGAGAAACTGGACTGGATCGCTTCCAATGGCGGCATGGCTTTACTGAATGCTCATCCGGATTACATGGACTTCGGGGGCTCAGGACGTTCCTTCGAGGAGTATCCTATCGATTATTACCTGGATTTCCTGGATTATATCAGGAGTCATTACGCGGGACAGTACTGGCATGCCCTTCCGGCAGAGGTTGCCAAATATTGGAAAGAGACGATGCCGATGCCCATCGGTCTTCCGACATTGGTGAAGCCTAAACGGCTGCGGAAAGGCTTCGCGAAAAAGATCTGGATCGATCTGGACAACACGCCTCATATCCCGTTTTTCATTCCCATCAAGAAGGAGCTCGAAGCTCACGGCCTCAGCGTCATCCTGACGGCCCGAGACGCCTACCAGGTCTGCGAACTTGCCACCCAGAAAGGATTGGAATACGAGAAGATCGGGCGGCACTATGGAAAGAACGTCCTCATGAAAGTCGCCGGATGGATCCTGCGGAGTGCGGCCCTGCTGCCCTTCGCCCTCCGCCACAAGCCGGACATCGCCCTTTCCCATGGATCCCGCTCTCAGGTTCTGCTCTCAAACCTCCTGGGGATCCCGACGGTCGTTATCATGGACTATGAGCATGCCGCGACACCTCCATTGACCCGCCCCGATTGGGAGATCGTCCCTGCGGCCATTTCCTCAGACAATCTCCCGGGCCGGCGGATCCTGAAATATTCCGGCCTGAAGGAAGACGTTTATGTGCCCTTTTTTACGCCTGACCGGAGCATGCTCTCGGCATTGGGGATTTCCGAGCAGGACTTCTTGGTCACGATCAGGCCGCCGGCGACTGAAGCTCATTATCATAACCGCGAGGGCGAGCAGCTTTTCCTGGAGCTCGTATCCTACATTCTGGCGAACTCCGACGCCACGATCGTGATCCTCCCGAGGAACAATAAACAAGGCCGGAGCATCGAGCTCTCCAATCCGGATTGGTTTGCGCAGAAACGCGTGATCATCCCAAAGAAGGCCCTGGATGGACTCAGCCTGCTCTATTATTCAGACCTTGTCGTGAGCGGAGGAGGCACGATGAACCGCGAAGCCGCGGCCCTCGGCATCCCCGTTTACAGCATCTTCCGGGGGCCCTTAGGGGATGTTGACAGGAATCTCGTCGCCGAAGGCCGCTTGATCTTGCTCTCCTCTCCTGACGACATCGCGGCTAAGTTCAAGCTGGAAAAACGCGACAAGAATATCGGCGCTGATCATGAGCCACGNNAGCCACGGGCGGCGCTCGGCGAGATCATTGAGCATATTCGAGCTATCATTGCCAAAGAAACGGGAATCCTCGTAAGTCGATAGGTGGTCCTTGAAGAAAACGATCGATCCTCCTCTCCGGCTCCTTCTGGTCGCCGGCGCGCGCCCCAATTTCATGAAGATCGCCCCGCTGATCAACTCTATCGACAAGGCCAATAGAGAGCGTGAAGCCGGTCGGCGGATCGACTACCGCCTGATCCATACCGGACAGCATTATGACGTCAATATGTCCCGCGTCTTTTTCCGGGAGCTGCGCCTGCCGAGACCCCATGCCAACCTGGGGGTCGGCTCTGGATCTCACGCGGTTCAAACGGCGGGGATCATGTGTGCCTTCGAGCCCGTTTGCCTGCGCGAGAAGCCTGATTGGGTCGTCGTCGTCGGTGACGTGAATTCCACCCTCGCTTGTACGATCGTCGCCTCCAAGCTCCGCTTCAAAGTCGCGCACATCGAAGCCGGGCTTCGGAGTTTTGACCGATCCATGCCTGAGGAGATCAACCGCGTCGTCACGGATCGTCTGGCCGATCTCCTGCTAACGCCCTCCAGCGATGCGAATGCGAATCTCTTGCGAGAGGGCGTCCCCCGCTCCAAGATCCGTCTGGTGGGCAATATCATGATCGACTCGCTGGTCAACCATGCCCCACTGGCTGCGCGCTCGCGGCTGCCGAGACGGCTCGGCCTGAAGCGCAAGGAATTCGTTTACGTGACGCTGCACCGCCCCGCCAACGTCGACGACGAACAGACCCTGCGATCGATCGCCGGAGAACTGTCCCGCCTGGCGACCCGCTGCCCCGTGGTCTTTCCCATTCATCCGCGAACGCGCAAGATGCTCCAGAGGTATCGGATAGACCTGAAGAGCGGACAAGGCGTCTTTCTCCTGGATCCGATCGGCTATCTCGATTCGCTCTGGCTGACTCAAAACGCCTCGTTTATCCTGACGGATTCCGGCGGGCTCCAGGAAGAATCCACGTATTTTCGCACGCCCTGTCTTACGCTCAGGCCCAACACGGAGCGGCCGATCACCATCAAGTTGGGCACGAACAAGCTCACCAGCCCCGCTTCCTTGGGGGCTGATATCGAGGCGATTCTCCGGGGGCATCGCCCGGACGGGAAGATCCCCAGATATTGGGACGGCCGCACGGCGGACAGGATTCTCGAGCTCCTGCGGGGTGGTTGAGAGGTCATGCGTTTGGAACGTAAGATCCCCAGCGTGAGGCCCGGCCGAGCCGGGATGCCCGACAACTCGCCCTGCCGGGACGATGTCGAATCCGCCGCACGGAAACTGCTGGCCTATTGCCGGGAGCGGGACTGGGCCGGCTTCGATCCCTACGATGCGCTGAATAGCACGTTATTCCGACGGCTCGGACTGCTGCGGTCCCGGCTCCCTCGTCTTGTCCTGACACAGCTCTTGAAAAGGGCGCCAGTCAATGCCAGGGCGTGCCTTGGGATCGAACAGACACAGAATCCCAAGGCCCTGGCCCTCTTCCTGAAGGCTCTTGTCAATCTTCGTCGCGCCGGATGGTTCGAGGACCTTTCGATCGTCGAGTCCATAGTGGCGAAACTGGGCCAACTGCGGTCCCGAAGCAGTCCGTTTGCATGTTGGGGCTACAGTTTTCCCTGGCAAACGAGGGAATTGTTGGTCCCGAGAGGTTCCCCCAATATCGTTTGTACGACGTTCGTGGCCGACGCTTTGCTGGACGCTTACGACCTGGCGCATGATCACGCCTGCCTTGACATGGCCCAGAGCGCCGCCGAGTACATCGTCCATGACCTCTATTGGGCGGATGGAGAGTCGGCGGCCGGCTTCAGTTATCCCTCTCCAGGTGTACGGACACAGGTTTATAACGCGAACCTCTTGGGAGCGGCCATCCTTTATCGCGTCCGCAGCCACACGGGGGACGAGCGCCTTCTGGCTCCGGCTCTGAGCGTTGCGCGTCATGCGGTATCGAGGCAAAACGATGACGGCTCCTGGTATTACGGAGATCTGGCCAGGCAGAGGTGGATCGACAATTTTCATACCGGATTCAACCTTCTGGCGCTCCGGGACATCGGCAAGTACGGGGGAGGAGCAGAATTCGAATCGGCGTTGCGGCGGGGGATGACCTTCTATGTCGACCGTTTTGTCCGGGCCGACGGGGCTCCTCGCTATTTTCATGATAACGCCTACCCGATCGACATTCACAGCGCGGCTCAAAGCATTATCACACTTGTGGAGCTCAGGGAACTCGACGGGTCCCACATGCCCATGGCATCCTCGGTCCTGGCCTGGGTCCTGGCGAACATGTGGGACACCCGGGGATATTTCTACTTCCAGCGGCAGCGGCTCTATACGAACCGTGTATCCTACATGAGATGGTCACAGGCCTGGATGCTCTTGGCCCTCTCGGTCCTGCTCAGAGGGGGCCAGGGCCTGGAGCGAGNNGTGAACACGGATCAGCGGATCTCGGACCTGCCGAGCTTCGTCCTCATCACCCCGGCCAAAAACGAAGCCCAATTCATCGAGCTAACGATCCGGTCGGTCGTTTCGCAAACGGTCTTACCGAAGAAATGGGTCATCGTCAGCGATGGTTCGACCGACTCGACGGACGATATCGTCGGTCGATACCTGGGTTCTCATGAATGGATCGAGCTTTTACGCTTGCCCCCCGGCCGAGCACGGCATTTAAGGGGCAAGGCCGCCGCTTTTCAAGCGGGCTATGAAAAGGTCAGGCACCTGGTTTTCGATATCGTAGGCAACCTGGACGCCGACATCTCCTTCGAAGAAGGNNGGGTACTGTGAGTTTCTCCTGGGGCGTTTTGCGGAACATCCCCGGCTGGGGGTCGCCGGAACGCCCTTCCGGCAGGGATTCGAGCAGTATGATTACCGCTTCACGAGCATCGAGCATGTTTCGGGAGCCTGCCAGTTCTTCCGTCGCGCTTGCTTTGAGTCCATAGGAGGCTACGCGCCCTTGAAGGAGGGCGGGGTCGATCTGCTTGCGGTCATCAAAGCGAGGATGGGCGGCTGGGAAACGAGGACGTTCCTGGAAAAAGCGTGCATCCACCACCGCAAAATGGGCNNCGGGGGAGCCATTTTGTCCGGCTATTTCTGGGGATTGATATCCCGAGCCCATCGGATCGTGCCTGATGATGTTATCGTTTTTAGGAAGAAGGAGCAGCTGGGCAGGCTGAGGGAGTATATCCTGAGAGCTCTCGCCCCGCACACAGCGCGCAAATG
>DQHV01000291.1 GCA_003524335.1 Candidatus Aminicenantota bacterium
AACCTCTTCGTTTTTATAGAACTCCTCGAGCTCTTCCCATTTGATCTCCGGCTTCTCTCCTCCTCCGTCCTTCGGCTGGAGCGGAATCGGCGTTTCGGTGAGTTTCTTGAGGTCCTCGTCGGTGTAGCGGCGGGCGATGGGTTTGAACGAGGGGTGGACCTGGCGCGGCGGGTCGGTCAAGACGATGGCGCCCTTGAGCTTTCCTTTCCATTTTTCGATATCGGCCTTGGTCCGGACGACGGCCAATAGCGGCTGGCCCTTGATCTTGCCCTGGGTCCCCAGAGTCCAAGGCTTGGCGCTGGCAAGGAGAGGGGCGTAGGCCGGCTCGATCATATGGACGGAGATGTATTCGTTGGCCCAGCCCAAGCCGAACTCACCGCAGGGTTCGACGGCCGCGTTCGCCATCCCCCATTCGCTGAACTTGCTTTTGGTCCATTCGCACGCCTTTTTCATGGCCGGCGTGCCCGGGATGCGGGGGCCGATGACATCGGTCAGGTAGCTCAGGGTCTCCATGATCTTGGAGCGGTTGATCCCTTCCTCCCAGATGCGGTTGACCATGCCTACATCCACTTTCTCCTGGGAGAAAGCAACCGGGATGAGTAACACACTCAGTGCTAGAGCGGCCGTGAGAAGACGGTTTCTTTTCATCGGTGACCCTCCTTGTTTTTAGAACGGAATTTTTCATAGATCGGCGATTCGGGGAGCGTAAGCGCCAGGATGAAATTAAGAAGGCTGAGGACTATCAAGATGAGGAGCGAGGTCGTCATCGCGCCGGAGGGGCGTATCCTCAGCGCGTCCATGCCCAGGATAAAGACGATCCCCGAGACCTGGCCCATCACCAAGAGCAGAGTGTTTGATGTCCCTTCCGGGGCCGGGTGGGTGATCTCAGCAGCATACTGGAAGCCGACTGGGCCCGCACTCAGCAGGAAAAAGCCAAAGCTGAATCCTGACAGAAGCAGCAGCCAGGAGGCTGTGCCGTAAGTCATGCCGATCAGGCCTGGGACGAGTCCGGCCAGAGCCAGAAGGATGAACGGCTTGCGGCGCCGATAGCGATCGGCCAGAAGCGAAACCACGATCGCCCCGACGATGCCGCCGCCGAGCATCAGGCCGCCCAGTCGGCCGGCCTGGGAGATGGTGAACCCGCGCGGGCGGATGATGTCTTCGATCCAGGTGGAGATCGCGTTGAACATACCGAGGCCGATAAAAAAGACGACCATCAGGAATAAAAAATGGCGCTGCCTGAGCATGGAGCGGAGGCCGTCGAGCATCAGGACGCGTTCGTCCGGCCCGGCCAGAGTCGGCGGATGCTCGCGGGCGGCCAGAAGGAAGAAAACGGCGGCCGCCGCCGCGACGACACCATAGATGAGCAGCGTTGACGGAATCCCGATGCGCAGGACGAGATGGGGTGTAAGGAACATGGCCAGCAGAGGACCGAGATAGAGCGCCAGGGTCCCGATCCCGGCGGCCGTCGCCCTTTCTTCGACCGGGAACCAGCGGGCCGCCACCTTGGTGATGGCGCCGATGATAAAGGGCTGGCCGGCGGCGATCCCGACCTGAGAGATGAACACCATAGTGAAGTTCGAGGCGAACAACCCTCTGGTCAGGCCGAAGACGGCGGTCAGCACGGCGCCGGTCCCTACGGCCGCCCGGAAACCCCGGGTATCGATGACATACGCGGACGGCAGGAAAATGACGATGAAAACGACCATGAAGACCATCGACAGCAGGCCGATCATCAAGTCGGAGGTGTGATAGAAAGCCGCGGCGGCGCTGGTTATGGGGGCGAAGGTGATCCAAAGCACCTGGTTCATGACCGCTATGACCGCAAAAGCGGCCAGGACGACCCAGCGGTAGCCGTAGGCCCGGAAAGGGGTTTGTTCTTTCAAGTTGTCCTCCTCGGAAGCCGGTCAGAACCGCATTCCGAAGCTGATGCCGCCGGGATGAACGCTGAAATACCAGGTCGGGTCGGCCTCTCCTTCCCGATAGGTTCCCGGCTTTCCCAGATACCTGATTTCGTAGTTCTTCAGGTCACGCCGGGCCCGGCGGGGTTGGGAAAATATATTGAGGAGAGATACGCTCTCGCTGATGGCGAAGGTTATGAGCCCTTCGGACCAGGGCCGGTCAAAGACCAGCACGGTGACCAGACCGGCGGCCGCGTTGACGCCGAGGTTGAGGCCGTGGGTCAGCCAGCCCCGGCCCTCTTTTTCCCGTTTGGCGCATACGCGCATGATTTCTTCAGCCCTTAGGAGTTTGGCCCGGCGCTCCTCCGGAGTCCCCTCCGGCATGGACTGCAGTCCGGTGGGCCCATAGGCCGGCACAAACGGGCTGATCAAGAGACCTCCCGCTCCCAAAGCGCAGGTGGCCCCACCCACCAACATGTCTTCGGCGAAGTCTTTATCCTCCCCCGTCTTGTCCCAGTTAACCGCGGCTAAGCCCCCCTGGACGAGGGCGGCGGCAGAATAGCCGGCGATCCAGCCGTACCACCAGAGCTTCGCCCGCGGCTGGGCCGAAACCAATGCGTTCTCCAGAAAGCCGAGCCGTTCCTTGACCTGCTCCTCGGAAAGGTCAGCCGTCTGCTGGGCGAAAGCTCCTCCAGTCAATACTAATGTTAGGGCCAGCGCAGCACTAATACGCAATGTTCTATGATGTTTCATACTTCTCACTTTCCCCAGAGGATATATTCGCCTTCTCCTCGAAGTCAAGAAAAAGTGGGATGCGTACCGACATCGGGGTTGCGTGGCGGATTCTGAAAAGCAGAGACGACTAGGCCTCTTCGACTACAGTCCAGCCCAGAGCGGCGGCCAGCTCAAGCACAGGTTTCTTGAGGTCACCGTAGAATGTCACCCGGTGCCAGCCCCACTTATCCCACATGGTAAACAGCTTCTCGATGTCGCCCAGCGGTTCGGCGGCCAGTTTGGTCCGGCAGGCCCGGTCGTCCGGGTCGTTGCCCACGGCCTTGGCCTGATGAAAGATGATCTCCTTCCNNAAGATGATCTCTTTCCTCGGGTCGGAGATCTCGATGGTCGTGGTCAGGTAGCCCACGGGAAGGACCGACCGGACCGAAGCGCCCTGGCGGTCTTCGGAATGGGTGAGGATCTCAAAGGGGTTGGCTTCGCCTTTCGGCCCGAAGGCTCTGTTCGAGGCCACGCAGTGGGCGTAGATGATCTGCCGCTTGGCGGTGTTGATGACAGGGTCGGATATATACCCGGGCCGGCCCTTGGTCATGATGGTGCCTGCCGCCATGACGGCGGCCGAGGGGACGTCGCACTCGCAGCCCCCGACCAGGCCCTGGTTATTCAGTTCGTGGAAGCCGAGGCACGGGTAGGCATGGATGTGATCGCCGTAGAACCCACCGAGGCAATTAATCGTGATGCCCATGGCGCCGTGCTTCTTCAGGACAGTCATCTCGCCCAGGTACATGGCGGCCGAGTTGATGAGCTCGTCGCGGGATACACCTTCGATCCTGGAGGCGGTCTTCAGCCAGCGGTCGGCGATGGCTCGGGCCTCGTCTTTATCCGCGGCCGCCCAGGCGTCATTGAGTTCCGAGAAGGGGATATAGACCACGGGAATCCCCATCATCGTCGTTTCTGGAGCGGCCTCCGGTCCCCGGACGGCGATGATCTTTGTGGCTTTCATTCGGCGTATGGTTTCTTCGGCGGGAATGGTCGAGAGCTTGTCCGGACGGCAGGTGAGGTCGCCCGGACGGGGAGTCTGCGATATGCGCACCTTGGCCGTTGCGGCGGCGAAATCGAACGAAGGGCCGGCCGCTTTGGCCGCCTCGAAGCACTGGACCGCCCCGAACAGGTCGTCCAGCCGCGAGGAGGCGACGAATCCCAGGTTGGAGCGTCCTTCGCGCAGGAAACCCGCCGTGTAGACGAGAAATCCGCCGCTTCCCGCGTACTGGAAATCGGCATAGAGGATGGGCTTGCCCGATGTCACCATCGTCTGGGCGACGCGGTTCCAGCAGTTCATCTGGTAGACGATGTAGCCGTCGATATCCTCGGCCTTGTCTCCCTCCAGGATTTTTATGGCCTGTTCTTCTCCGGTCGCCAGTGCCGGGAGAAAGGTATAGCCCGTGAAACGATTGGCCAGGGCGGCATTGGTCCGTTCCATGACCGGCCCGAAGTCGAACCCTTTATTGGGCCAGTCGGGAACTTCCTGCTTCGGGCCGTGGAGGGCGTAGACGATGCGGATCTTGGGGCCTTTGCCTCCGGCGGCGCGGAGCCATCTCGGAGTCGCCATGAGCCCAGCCGCGCCGGCGCAGGCGGCGCACCCGGTCAAAAATCGACGCCGGCTCATTCCCTGAGCGGCGCAGCCGACAGAGATTCTCGAACCATCGTAATCGTGCTTCATCTCTTTCTCCTTTCCGCCAAACCTCTCCTTCATCCCCGCAGAATATATCTGCAGCCGCTCTTTGATGTCAACAGAGGTCTATTTTTTGGGGACAACCGGAAGGATGATATGGGAAGCACGGTTTTTATCGTGGTAGATCCTTAGCTCGGCCTTCTGGAGCTTTGTCGCCTTGGCCAGGTTGTCTCCGGTCTGGGCGTTCCGGTCGTATTTAGGAAAAGCCGAGGACGCGATCTGCAGCCGGATGCGGTGACCTTTCTTGAAGGTCTGGCAGGTATTCCATAGATCCAGAGTATAGGCATAAACCTTCCCCGGCTCGATCAGCGAAGCCTTGTCCATCCCGCCCCGATAGCGAGCGCGGACCATGCCGTCGATCAGTCGCTGCGCGTACCCCTCCGGCCAGACGTCGATCAGCATGCCCATAAAATCCGTGTCCTTGGCCGTCGAGGACGCATAGAGCTCGACTTTGATTGGTCCGCAGACGGTCAGGTCCTCGGCTAATGGCTCGCTGGTGTAGACGAGGACATCGTCCCGCCGCTCGACCGGCCGGTAGTCCTCGGCGCTCCCGATCTGGGCGAAGGAAGGCTCGGTGATAAACGGGACTGAGTGTTCAGGGTCGCTGGTATAGGAGTCGGCCGGCTCAGCAGCGGGCAGAGTCGTCGAGAGACTGCCGTCTCCGAACAGGCTGTTCGCCCGTCCCAGGCTGTGGATGTAATACTTGGTCCAGCGGGTGCGGCCGATGGGCCACTCATTTTCATCCGTCCAGGCGTTTTCTCCCATGACGAAGATTCTGACCGGAGGCTCGGAGAGAATTCCCGTGTCCTTGTCCTTAAGCCAGCAGTCGAACCAGCGTCGGAAATAGCCGTTAAGGTCGATGGTTGCGCTCGGTCCGAAATCGACCTCGGCGAGCTTTGAAGTCGAGTTGATGGCATGTGGCCATGGCCCCATCAGCATCTTTTGCTTTTTCCGGATGCCCTCCGGTCCTTTGGTCGNNATGGTGTAGAGGGGGAGGTGGCTGTGGATTTTTGACCAGTCCACGGCCTCCATGTTCTGGAGTAGATGGCCGGCGGTGAAGTGATACCAGCTTATGTCCATGGGCAGATGCGTTCCGGTCGGCCACTCGACGAATGTGTCGGACGGAGTTACGAGGACGATCATCGTCGTCAGGTGGGGCGGCCGGAGCACGGCCGTGAGCCACTGGATCCGCCCGTTGTAGGAACCGCCGATCGTGCCGACCTTGCCCGTCGCCCAAGGTTGGGCGGCGCACCATTCGACAGCATCGTATCCGTCCTGTCCGTCATTACGGTAGGGCACGAACTCTCCGTCCGAGTCGCCC
>DQHV01000279.1:0-1956 GCA_003524335.1 Candidatus Aminicenantota bacterium
AGGAAGTCCGTGGACGACTGAGCGGGCTGACGAATCCCGTACCCGAGCCTTATTCTTGCTTTCCGGCGGGCTTCCCGCTAAGATTCTGCCCGTACGGAACAACCGGATCTCCATCGAAAGGAAGGTGCAAACATGGCCACTGAAGGAACTCCCGCCGCAACGACTCGTCCCAAGAGGAAACTAGGGCTGGGGCTGGGCTGCCTGGCCGTCGTCGTCATCGGCCTCCTCATTCTCGGGACCTGGGGCGTCGGCCGGTATAACTCGCTCGTCTCGCTCGACCAAAAGGTACGGGCGCAGTGGGCCCAGGTTGAAAATGCCTACCAGCGCCGGGCGGACCTGGTGCCGAACCTGGTTGAGACCGTCAAGGGCGCAGCCGGGTTCGAGCAGCAGACCTACACCGCGGTCGCCGAAGCCCGCGCCAAGGTCGGTCAAATGAGGCTGGACGAAAGCCTCCTCAACAACGCCGAGGCCTTCGCCAAATTCCAGGCCGTTCAGGATGAACTGGGATCGGCCATCTCCCGTCTGCTGGTAGCCGTCGAAAACTACCCCGATCTCAAGGCGACCCAGAACTTCCGCGACCTCCAGGTCCAGCTCGAGGGCACCGAAAACCGGATCACCGTCGAGCGCCAGCGATTCAACGAATCCGCCCAGGCTTTCAACACCAAGCGGATGAGTTTCCCCACCGTCCTCTTTGCCGGGTTCTTCGGCTCGCGCTTCGCCGAGAAGGCCTATTTCAAAGCCCAGGCAGGGGCCGAGACAGCGCCTAAAGTCAAGTTCTGATCGTGCGATTCTTCCGCGCCGGGGTCATCGCTCTCAGCCTGTTTCTTTGTGCCGGCTCTTTTTTTTCTCGGGCCGCCGACCTCAAGATTCCGCCTTCACCCGGCCGCTGGGTGACGGATACGGCGGGCTTCCTCTCCTCGGGGACGATCCAAACCCTCGACACGAGGCTCGAAGCCTCTGCCAGGCAGACGGGGCATCAAGTCATCGTCTATATCGGCAAGAGCACGGAGGGCTACCCGATCGAGGAATTCGCGGACAAGGCCTTCCAGGCCTGGGCGGTCGGCCGAAAGGGGCTGGATGACGGTGTGGCACTCTTCATCATGGCCGAGGACCGGACGGTCCGGATCGAGGTCGGCTACGGCCTGGAGGATGTCATCCCGGACATCATATCCGGCCGGATCATCAACGATATCCTGATCCCCAAAGTCAGGGCCGGCGATGCGGACGGCGCTGTGAGCGACGCGGTCTCGGCCATTCTCCGAGCTATATCGGGCGAGGCCGCCCCCAGTCAGGAATCCCGGAGGCAAGGCAAGGGCATCGGCCAGACCATCCTCATCATCATTGGTATCATTATCTTCCTGATCATCTTTATCACGAACCCCTCCCTGGCTCTCTGGCTCCTGATCAATATTTTTAGCGGAGGGGGCCGCCGGGGCGGCGGCGGAGGTTTCGGCGGAGGAGGCCGTTGGGGTGGCGGAGGCGGGGGTGGCTTCAGCGGCGGCGGAGGCCGCTCGGGCGGGGGCGGCGCCTCGGGCAGGTGGTAGGGAGAGATAAATATGTCGATCATGCATCGCCGCAGGCTTTTCCAGCTCCTCGATAGAGAGCGGATTCGAAAGACAATACTGGAGGCCGAAAAACGGACCTCCGGGGAAATCCGTGTTTCTGTGGCGCCCTTCTTTTGGGGCNNGACCATTTCCAGAAGGGCGAATTCACGGAAGGCCTCGAGGCCGGGATCCGGACTGCGGCCGACAGCCTGGCCGTCCATTTCCCTGGCGAGCCCGCCACCGACGTGAACGAACTCCCCGACGACATCGATACGGGAAAGAAGGCATAATCAACTCCGGAAGCGGATCCGGGCGACCGGAACTTCGCCCTTCCTTTTTCCGTATGATGAGATGAGATCAAACGCTTTCTCAGAATCGAGCTTTCTTCGAGAGAGGAGAAGGAGATGAAATC
>DQHV01000279.1:2022-2183 GCA_003524335.1 Candidatus Aminicenantota bacterium
CGGACGCTATTCCGGATCGCCTCAATCTCCAAGCTCTTCACCTGGACGGCCGTGATGCAGCTTGTCGAACAAGGAAAGCTGGACCTTAACACCGACGTCAATACCTATCTCAAGGATGTCCAGATCCCCCCGACCTTCCCCCAGCCGATCACTCTGACCCA
>DQHV01000279.1:2219-2367 GCA_003524335.1 Candidatus Aminicenantota bacterium
GGATTGGCCGGCGACGTCTCCACCGGCTATCGCTATGAAAACGGCGTTTTCAAGGCGGAGGAGTTCGAGTTGCTGAATGGAGATAATCCGGCCGGATCAATGAGCACAACGGCGACGGACATCGCCCGGTTCATGATCGCCCATCTCC
>DQHV01000279.1:2412-4760 GCA_003524335.1 Candidatus Aminicenantota bacterium
GCGCCGCCCGCGGATTTCCAGAAGAGGGCGGGCCGGTATGTGGGCACCTACGAGATGAACAGGCGTTCCTATACCAAGTTCGATAAGCTCGTAGCGCTGCTGACACCTGTCAAGATCAAAGCCACGCCAGAGGGCAACCTCTTGCTCGTCATGCCCGCGGGGCTCGGGACCAAGGCGTTCGTGGAAACGGAGCAAGATATCTTTCGTGAAGTCGGCGGGCAAGAAACGATTATCTTCAGGGAAGACAAGGGGCAAATCCGGTACGCATTCTACAGCGCCTTCCCTGAGATGGCCTTCGTCAAGCTCAAGGCCTATCAAATCCCGTCATTCCACTATCTCCTCATCGGGCTCTCGGTGGTGCTGTTTCTGACCGCCGCTCTGGGCTGGCCGATCAGCGCGCTGGGTCGGGTCGTTTGCCGACGGAAACGTTTTGGCAACCCGGCGCCCAAAGCGGCGCGCTGGCTGGCAGGGGGCATGAGTGCTCTCTTCCTGCTCTTTCTTGTCGGCCTGGCGGTGGCCCTGAGCGACTTGGAGCAGTTCTTTTTCGGAATCCCGGCGCTCTTCAAGATTGGTCTGGCCTTTTCGGTGGCGGCAGGGGTGTTAGCGGTCGGTGTCCTGGTCTTCACGCTGCTCGCCTGGAGAAAGAAATACTGGACCGGCTGCGCCCGGGTCCATTACACCCTGGTCTTTCTCGCCGCCACAGCCTTTCTCTGGCTATTGAACTTCTGGAACCTGTTGGGGTGGAAGTTTTGAGTTCGGGGGATACGATACCTATCTCCCCAATAGAGCATCTTGTTCCCATTTAGGCAGCCCGCCGCAGCCTCATTTTAGCGTCCGTTTTCTATTTCTTGACATCTCTGCCTGACCAAAGCTATCCTCTTAGGCTGAGGGAGCCTCCGGATTGCCCACGCCCAAAAGGAAACAAGCCGGCGCATCCATGGCTGGTAATCTTCAGCCCCACAAGACCGGGATCAGTAAGGCCGGCTTCCTGCGGCAGCTAAAGGACCGCAAAATCGTCCAGACGATTGCGGCGTTTATCGCCGGCGGCTGGCTCACTTACGAAATTGTCCACTGGGTCCTGGTGGTGCACTTTCATTTTCCGGAGGGAATTCTCGATATCGCCCTCGTGACCTTGTTGGGAGCACTCTTCAGCGCCGTCATCTGGCTTTGGTTTGGAGGCGCTCAGGAGAGGCCGGGGAGAGTCAGGGTCGAAGTCCTCTTTGTTCCTTTGATCATCCTCCTGACCTTGGCCATTGATGTGAACCTCACTTTGAAGATTTTCGGAATCTATGCAGCATCAGCTATCAGCCTAGCCGCCCTGGGCCTCGGCGTCGCCTGGATTGTCTTTAAGTCGCTCCAGTGGGCGGCCCGGGTTCCGGATAAGGGTAGAGAGGAAATCAAGGACTTCATCGCCGCTGATCCGAGACCAGAAAAATCTATCGTCGTCCTCCCTTTCAAGAACATCAGTCCCGAAGAGGGCCAGGAATATTTCAGCGACGGGATCACCGATGAAATCATCTCCGACCTCTCGCGGATTCGAGCCTTCCGCATCATTTCACGAAGCTCCGCGATGACGTACAAAGGCTCACCGAAGACCCTCCCCGAAATCGCCAAAGAGCTCAACGTCCGTTATGCCCTTGAGGGGAGCGTAAGAAAAGCCGGAGACAACCTCAGGATCACGCCCAGCTCATCGAGGCCGCCAGCGACACGCATCTGTGGTCCGAGAGATTTGTCGGGAGTCTGGCCGACGTCTTTGATATTCAAGAAAAAGTCTCGCGGGCGATTGTCATTGCCCTAAAGCAAAAACTCGCGCCGGACGAAGAGAAGACGATTTCCGATCGACCCATCCCGAATCTCCGGGCCTATGAGTCCTACCTCATGGCCAGAAGAGATATGTATCAATGCTCGGAGGAATCCATGGAGCGGGCTCTCCAGTCCCTGGCCCATGCCTTGGAGATCCATGGCGAAAACTCGCTTCTTTACGCGGCCATGGGACTTGTCTACATCCAGCTCTACAACATGGGCTTCCGGACAACCGAAGAAACCTTGAAGAAGGCCGAACGATTGCTGGACAAGATTGGCGCCCTGGAACCTGAATCTTCCCACCGCTACCATCTCATGGGAACAATCGAGAGATCGCGAGGACATCCGCAAAAGGCCATCGGATCCCTCAAAAAAGCCGTGGACCTCGACCCGAATGATCCCGATGCCTTGGGTTGGCTCGGGAATCTGCTTTCTTTGTACATGGGGAGACCCGATCTGGGAAAACCGCATATCAAGCGGCTCATCGAGATCGACCCCTTGGTGGCCTGGAACTATTCGGCCTGAGGAAGCCATCGCTCTCATCG
>DQHV01000344.1 GCA_003524335.1 Candidatus Aminicenantota bacterium
GTGGTGATGATCGACCAGCGGAAGCTTCCCCTCGAGGAGGTCTATGTCGAATGCCGGAGCGGGGAGGAAATCGCCCGGGCCATCGAGACGATGGTCATCCGCGGGGCCCCGGCCATCGGAGTCGCGGCCGCCTACGGAGTCGCACTGGGCGTCATGGGCGCCGACCCGACCCGGGAAGTCGAGCGGGAGTTCGATCTGATCATCCAGAGACTAGCCCGGACGCGGCCGACGGCGCGAAACCTCTTCTGGGCGCTGGAGAGGATGAAGCAGGTTTACGGGGAGAACAAGCTCCTTCCCTGCGGCGCGCTCGGTCTTCGGCTGGTCCGGGAGGCCCAGGCGATCGAAGCGGAGGATCTCGAAACGAATAAGAAAATCGGCTCCTTCGGGAAGGACCTGATCGCCGACGGCGATTCTGTGCTCACCCACTGCAACGCCGGCGGCCTGGCCACGGCCGGCTACGGCACGGCGATCGGTATCATCCGCACGGCCTTCGAGGAGGGGAAAAAGGTCCAGGTCTTCGTGGATGAGACGCGGCCGTTCCTCCAGGGGGCTCGCCTGACCGCTTGGGAACTCAATAAACTCGGGATTCCGATGACCCTGATCACCGACAACATGGCCGGCTGGCTGATGAAAAAGGGGGAGATCAGCCTGGTCATAACCGGCGCCGACCGCATCGCCCGGAACGGCGACGCCGCCAATAAGATCGGGACTTATTCCCTGGCTGTACTGGCCAAGCATCACGGCCTTCCTTTCTATGTGGCGGCGCCGCTCAGCACTTTCGATCCTAGCCTCAGGAGCGGCGATGAGATCCCGATCGAAGAGCGTCAGGGCGACGAAGTCCGCCGGGTGGGCGGCTTGGCCATCACCCTGCCGGATATTCCGGTCCGCAACCCGGCCTTTGATGTCGTCCCGGCCAAGCTCATCAGCGCTATCATCAGCGAGCGCGGCATCGCCCGCCCGCCCTACTCCAGAAAACTGGCCGTTTGGCGGAGAGGAGAATGAAGCTTGTCATTGCGCGCGAAGCACGGCGATCCCCCTCCTTCTGACCTCCTCCCGTCAGGGGAGAAGGGAAGAATGCCCAAGTCCATATCTCCGCTGAAAATATTGGCGATCGAGACGTCTTGCGATGAGACGGCCGCCGCCGTCGTCACGGCCGAGCGCAAGATCCTGAGCAGCGTCGTTCTCTCCCAAGACGAGGTCCATGCGCCCTACGGTGGAGTCGTTCCCGAACTGGCCTCGCGGCAGCATCTCCGGTCCATAGGGTATATCGTGGCCGAGAGTTTGCAGCGGTCCTCTCTTTCGACCGGAGACATCGATGCCTTTGCCGTGACCCAAGGGCCAGGCCTCATCGGGTCCCTCCTCGTCGGCTTGTCCTTTGCTAAAGGTCTGGCCTATTACTACCGGAAGCCTCTCCTCGGCATTGATCATCTTGAGGCCCACATGGAGGCCGCCTTCCTCGAAAACCCGGACATCCGTTTTCCCGCTCTCGCCCTCCTCGTCTCGGGCGGTCATACCTCCCTTTTCCTTTTAAAAAGGAGGCTCCGTTTCAAGCTTTTGGGGCGGACGAGGGACGACGCCGCGGGCGAAGCGCTGGACAAGATAGCCAAATTCCTCGACCTGGGCTACCCTGGAGGGCCGCTGATCGAGCGGCTGTCGGCAGGAGGAGATCCCGGGAAATTCGCCTTTTCCCTCCCGCGGATGAAGGACAAAAGCCTGGACTTCAGCTTCAGCGGCCTGAAGACGGCCGCCCTGAGATGGATCGGCGAGTCGGAGATGTCGGCCTGCCATCCTAAGCTTCCCGACTTTCTGGCGAGCTTCGAGGCCGCCGTCATCCGGGCGCTCCTTGAGAACGTGGCCGAAGCGGTGGGCAGGTTTCGTCCCGCTTCCCTTATCCTCTGCGGCGGGGTCGCCCGGAACACGCGGTTGCGAGCGGGATTCAATGAGCTTGCCCGGGCGTCCTGTCTCATCGCCTACATCCCCTCTCCCCAGTTCTGCACCGACAACGCCGCCATGGTGGCCGCCCTGGCTGCCGAAAAACTGCGCGGGAAGAAAAAACCAACCACCTCCCTCGACCTCGACGCCTACCCCCGCTTCAGTCGCGCCAGGGAATGACCTGGAAAAGAAAGGGGTCGAGGAGCATCGATTCGTCGGAGCGGTGGGTGAGGCGGAGGTCGATCTCATAGAGAAAGAGTCTCTTGAATTCGTAAACCGCGGCCGGCGCGAACTCCATTTCTTTGAGTTCGCCGTTCGTTTTTCCCTCCCAAAGCGGAAGGTCGAACTGCCGCATCGCCAGGCTGTAGTCCCCCTTTATTGAGCCGAAGCGGAGCTTCACCCTCTCCAGTTTTTTCCGCGATCCGAACAGAAACCTGTAAGGTTTCTCGAAGTGAAGGTAGAAGTCTCCGCTCTCCTTGGCAATGACCCCTTTTCCCATAGGAAAAGTATAAAACCCGAGCGCCGACTGGGGCGAATATTCGACGGCCTTGACGGGATAGAGCGGGCTGCGGGGAAAGAGCACCCAGAGAAGGAATGCGGCGGTGAGAACGGCATAAGCAAAAACAGAAGGGACCGCCCGGCCCAGCGGCCTCTCTTTCCTAGAGAAGACAGAGGCCGCAACGAAGGCCAGGAGCGCGGCCAACCATACATAGTTGGGAAGATACCGCGTGTTATCGACCTTGATGAACGAGGGGAGAAGGGGGGGCAGGAAAAAATGCAGGTTGCTGAGATAAACGAAGAATTCACCCGGGCGAGAGGTGAATTCGTGGGTCGTCGGCTGATAGAGGAAGGAGGGATTAGCGAGGAGAATCCCTGCGGTAACGTACCCCGCTCCGGCGGCCGCGCCGAAGAAGAAAGAGAAGGCCTTCCGGCGGTTGTAGACGAGAAAGTACCCGACGGCGATGATCAGGATCCAGGAGAGAGGCGTCAGGACGCGGCCCTGGGGCGCGGTTCCCTGGCGATGGGTGAACAGCGCATAGTTGAGAAGAAAAGGCAGGCCGATGAAAAGCAAGGCCCAGAAGTCGCTCTTTTTCCGGCGGCAGATTTCCACAAACCCGAGGAAGGCGAAGAAGTACAGGGGTGAATAAAGGAGTAGCCCGTCCCTCTGGTCGAGGAAATAGTCCAGGAAGGCGTCGATCCGGGCGCGAAGCGGGATCCCCAGGAGGAGCTGCCTGAACGCCTCCGTCCTTTCCGGCGACATCACGCCTTCATAGACGGCGATCGGCGAGAATGTCCCGTAGAGGGAGTAGACGAAGACGTAGAAGAGGGCCATGGAAATGAGGGGAGGGACCGCGATGGCCAGAGCTTTGAGCCGGACCTTGTGCTCTTTGAGGAGAAAATATAGGGAAACCAGGAGCATCGGGTAGAATATGAAGCTGTACTTCAAGCCGAACCAGGGGAAAAGCCCCAGGAGGAATCCGCAGAAGATCATCCCGATGGTCGAGGGGGCCGCCCGGCCGCTGACCTTCCGGAAAATATAGAAGGCAAAAAAGGCGATCGGGACCTCGGGATAGAGATGCACGGCGTAAAAAAGGACGGGCGCGCTGAAAGCATAGAGCGCCCAGAGACCGAGCGAGAGCCGTTCCCTTTCCCACCGTTCGCGGGCGTAGAGATAGACCTGGAGCCCAAGGAGCGAAGCCCAGAGCGAGAGGCTGGTCTTAAGGATGAAGGTCAGCCATCTGCCGGAGACGAGCTGGCTCAGCCAGTAGAAGGGGAGCATCAGGACAGAGATGCCGGGGAGGTTGATGGGGTAGATGGAGTCCTTTCCCTTCTTGCCCTGGCGGCCGTAGATGCCGAGCTTCAGCCGCGGGTGGTCCTTTTTCGAATAGAAATGGAAGTAATCCTGCTGCGCATAGTTGTTGGCGACGTTGATGTCGCCGTCCCGGAGAAGGCTGTGGGCCGAGAGGAGGTAATAAGGCTCGTCGCCGGAAAACGTTGTGCCCCGGGAGACCAGGATGAATGCGGCAGCCTGGTAAATAAAGAACGACGCCAGAAAGAGGCTGATGATCCGCCGGCGAGGCGGGAGCGCAGAGAACCTGAGGATAGCTCGGTCGAAGAGCGATCCTCTCTTAACCAGGAAGCGGGCGAACCCGGAGAGTTTCAGAAAGAGCGCCGCAGTGACGGCCGAGACGGCCAGGAGGCGAAGCCGGACCCGGAGATCGCCGCCCGTCATATAAAAACGCAGGAGCCAGGGGCTGAGAAAGAGGAAGCCGAGCGGGAGCAGGGCCAAAGCTCCCCGGCGGCTCCAGAATGTTGGGTCGGCCCCGAAATAGGATGCTTCCCAGCGGGTCAACAGGGAAGACAGCAGAAAAAGCAGCCCCAAGGCCGCCGCTCCATAGAGGATGGCAATCAGGCCCGGCCTGTAGGAATGATCAAGGATCGTGAAGCGGTAACTCTTGATGTAGATGTCGAGGAAGAGAGCTATCCCCAACGACAGGATGAAAAAGAAGAAGACGGCCACGCTACGGGAGCTACTTTTCACCGCCTTGAGTATGTGTAAACACCGCCCGCGCTGTCAAGCGAGGCGATGAGATCCCCTGGATGAGCGCCAACAAGGTTGACATCGATCATCGACAGGGGTACAGAATTTTTTCGGGTAATACGGTATAGTATTTAGTTCCGGGGAAGAAAACTAGCCCCTGCCCGTCTAAAAGAACGATGGAATTCTTCCTGGGAGTCTAGAAGATGCCGCGATTCCGACCCCGTCCTCTCGCCGGGATGGGCGTTCTTGCACTCGTCGCCGGTTTTGCCCCATCGCTCTTCGGTCAAGAGCTGACCAAGACGCTGACCATCAGCCGCATCGAGACGCCGCCGCGGATTGACGGCCTCGTGGACGATGAATGCTGGAGCGGCCGGGAGCCTGTCTCCGGCTTTTTCCAGTATGACCCGGTCAACGGGACGAAAGCTTCCGAGGAAACCTAGAGTTCTTTCCTTACGCGGGCGTCCGGATGTCGAAGTGGGAACAGGAGAAGGACAGCAAAGCGGCCTTCGGGCTCGACGCCAAGTGGGGCATCCAGCCCAACCTCTACCTGGACGTCACGGCCAGCCCCGACTTCAGCGAGGTCGAGTCCGACCCCTTCATCTACCAGCTTTCGCCCTATGAGAACTACTTCCAAGAAAACCGGCCCTTCTTCACCGAGGGCAGCCGGTATTTCGAGCTGTCCTCGGGAGACGAATTTCATGACGGCGGCATCAGCCTCTTCTATTCCAGGCGAATACGCGACCCGAAGTTTGCGGCCAAGGTCTCCGGCAAGACGGGAGGGTTCGGGTTCGGGATTCTCGGCGCGCTTAATAAGGAGGCTGTGGGCGACTCCTTCTTCAGTGTCGTCCGCGTCCAGAAGGACATCTTCAAGAACTCCCAGGTCGGGATCTATTACGCGGGGATCCAGGACGAGGCGGAACGCAACCAAAACGTCGCCCTGGATTACAACTTCAACTTCAAGGATTTCTACTACATCCGGGGGATGAGCGCCTTCACTTTCAACGAAGGAGCCTCAAGCGCGCGGAACGGTATCCACCTCCTCCAGTTCCAGAGGGAGCCGGACGCCGGCCTGCAGGTCAGGTCGGGCTTCCAGAGGATCGAGGACGACGTCGCCATCCGGACGGGCTTTATCGACCAGGTCGACGTCCAGTCCTTCGATCTCATGACCGGCTACGCCTGGCGCTATAACGAGGGAATCCTCAAGCGCTTCAGCATGGACATCGGCGGCCGCGTTCGCCAGGATTCCCGCGGAAGCTTGACCGGAAATAACCTGGACTTCTTCGTCTGGACGGAATTCCTCAACCGTATCGAAATCCACGGCGGCTTCGAGCTTGGCAAGAGCAGGTATCAGGTCGTCGACGAGAGCGGCGAGCTCGCCTGGACGGCGGACTTCATCAAAACTTACGGCAGCAACGTTGACTTCGACTGGGAGCGCGGCGGCTTCCTGAAAGAGGTCAGCTTCGAAGGAGAATGGGAAAAACGCGGCGTCTACAACGAGGAATTCACCGCCGTCGTCCCCGGCTCCCAGGTCAGAGTCGAGGGCCAGCTGACGCTGCGGCCGCGCAGCAATCTGGAATGGTCGTTCGAGGGAGACTGGATCCGTCAGGCCATCGACGGCACAGGAGAGGAAGTTTTCAACGGGCTCGCCTATGAGACGGCCCTCCACTACCAGGTCACCCGCAGCCTCTTTCTCAACACCCGGCTGCTCGGGGAGACCAGGGAAAAACAGTACAGCCTCGATTTTCTCATCGGGTATTACTTCGGGGCCGGGAACATCGTCCAGCTTTCGTTCAAGAAGAGTGAGCGGAACGAGCTCCTCAGCCGGGTGGGCGGCTACTCCGTCACCCTGAAAGTTTCTTATCTTCTCCGGATATGAACTCTTCTGCCCTAACCCCGTCACCCGACAGGCCCGAAAGCTTTGCGTTTGACCGCCACTTTAAGGCAACGAGTTTTTCTACTATGACCAACTGGGGTCGGCTTATTCCGGTCAGCCGAATGACCCGGACCTGTGGACTGTGGAACGTTTCGTCGTAGAGGTGGAGCAGGTGAGGAAATCAGGCGCCTCGAAGCGGCAGGTGATTTCGGGAATCCGCGTTACATGGAGCTGCTTTTCCCGAATTATTACATGAAGCATATCTGCCGTCTTCCGGAGTGGCCCGACCCCGTCAACCGTGCCTTTGCCA
>DQHV01000255.1 GCA_003524335.1 Candidatus Aminicenantota bacterium
GTCATTAGGGGGCCGTCGAGCTCCCACACTGCCGGCTCTTATCGGATCGGCCGGATCGCCCGTTCGCTGCTCGGAGAGGAGCCGGTCTCGGCCGTCTTCAGTTTCGACCCGGAAGGCTCTTACGCTAAAACATACAAAGAGCAGGGGGCCGACCTCGGGTTCGCGGCCGGCCTGATGGGATGGCCCATCACTGACGAGCGCTTTCCGCAGGCCTTGGAAGAGGCGGCCCGGGCAGGGATAAGAATCCTTTTTCAAACACTCCCCATACCCGATGCCGATCACCCCAACACGGTCCAAATCGGATTGACCGGCCGGCAGGGGAGACGTCTCCGAACGTTGGCCCAATCGATCGGCGGCGGCCTGATCGTTTTCCGGCAGGTTGAAGACTGGGAGGTCGAGCTGACNNAAGGGCGTAAACGTTAAGGTTGTCCATGGGGGCAAAGCCCTGGTGCATTCCAGGGGTCCGGTTGCCATAAGCGAGGAAATCCTGCGGCAAATCCGCTCGTTGAGCGGCGTTCTCCGCACCTGGTCTGTTCCCCCCGTATTTTATGTGCAGCGCGGAGAACCGCTTTTTAGAAGCGCTGTTGAGATGGCCGCCCGGGCAAAGAGCCGAGGGACCGGCCTGGGCCGGGTCGCCCTTGAATATGAGTCCCGCCTTCTTGGATTCTCCGAGAAGGAGGCTAAGGAAGAGATGCTTAGGCGCTGGGACATCATGACCGCGGCCGTCGAGCGCGGGCTCGGTGAGCGCGACTTGAGGATGAGTCTTCTTCGGCCGTCCGCGGGCCGGATCTTTAAAGCCGAGGCGGCGGGGAACCTGGCGCTCGGCGGTCCGGGAACCCGGGCGGCCGCCCGGGCCATGGCCGTTCTTCATGTCAGCAACAGCGGGGGAGTGGTCTGCGCCGCCCCGACAGGGGCATCGTCAGGGGTCATCCCCGGTGTGATAGCCACTCTGGTCGAGACAAGAAACCTGTCGTCCGAACAAATCGCCCTGGCCCTTTTTGCCGCTTCGGCCGTCGGTCTGGTCATCGCCCGCCGGGCGACCTTCGCTGCCGAGGTCGCCGGCTGCCAAGTGGAGATCGGGGCGGCCGGCGCGATGGCCGCGGCCGCAGCCGTTGAGGCTATGGGCGGTTCTGCCGAGCTGGCCCTCGACGCGGCGGCCGTTTCGCTCCAGAACAGCATGGGGTCGGTCTGCGACCTGGTGCAAGGGCTCTGCGAGATCCCCTGCCACACCCGCAATGCCGTGGCCGCTACCGGCGCGCTTGTCTGCGCCGACTTGGTCCTCGGTGGTTATATCAACCCGGTCCCTCTAGATGATACCGTTGATGCGGTGTTTGCCGTCGGAAAAATGCTGCCCAGGGAACTGCGCTGCACTTCTCTCGGGGGGCTAGCCGTGACTCCGTCCGCGCAAGCCCTGCGGAACCTGAGGTAACCCGGCCGGGCGGTTCGGCCGATTCGGATCCTCGAGCGAATCTTGATCCGGTCCGCATTTTCATGGAAAATTGAGTGAAGCGCCACGGACAGCCGCGGCGCCGGAGAACACCGATATGAAAACACGGATCGAACCCAAGCTGTTCAGGGATCAGGAGGCTTGGCGGCGATGGCTCGNNGGAGGCCCTCGATGAAGCCCTCTGCTACGGCTGGATCGATACGACCGTGAGGGCCCTCGACCTGGAGCGTTACATGCAGAGGTGGACGCCGCGGAAGCCCGGCAGTTGCTGGTCCGCCTCGAACAAGAAGCGCCTGGCCAGGCTTTCGGCCGAGGGACGGATGTGCGAGGCCGGCCTAGCAAAAGTCCGGGAGGCCAAGCGTAACGGCTCGTGGACGATGCTCGACGCGATCGACCGGGACGCGAAGACCCCGGCCGAACTGCTGGACGCCTTGGCGGCGCGGCCTGGCGCCCGGGAGAAATTCGAGGCCCTTTCCGCCTCGCAGAGAAAGCTCTGGGGGTGGTGGATTCAGAGCGCGAAGCGGCCCGAGACGAAAAACCGCCGGATCGAGGCGGCCGTGGAATGGATCCTGGCGGGACGGAAGGTCGGCATCGAGACCCCGCGCCTGGCCGCTCGCGGCGTCCAAAAGGCAGATCGAAAGGTTCTTGGATGAAGACTTATATTGCACTTATCAGGGGCATCAACGTTGGCGGGAAGAGCCTTTTGCCAATGAAAAAGCTTATTACCATTCTTGAGAACCTCGACCTCCTGAACATCAAGACCTATCTCCAAAGCGGCAATGTGGTTTTTCAGAGCAGAGCAAAAAACGCCTCGCAGCTCTCAAGCGAGATATGCGCTGGAATAAAAAAGAGCCATGGCTTTGAACCTCAAGTGCTGCTGTTGGAGTTAACGGAAATGGAAAAGGCGGCTGAATCGAACCCCTTCCCTGAAGCGGAGTCCGAGCCTAGGACTTTACACCTATTTTTTTTGGCCTCTGCACCCTCGAACCCTGATCTGAAAACGCTTGAAAGCCTCAAGAGCGGGAGCGAACGTTTTGTTCTTAAAGGAAACGTCTTTTACCTCCATGCTCCTGACGGCCTAGGTCGGTCCAAGCTCGCTGCCAATGCTGAAAGGCGGCTCGGCATTCCGATGACCGGCCGAAACTGGCGGACTGTGTGCGAGATCCTGGCGATGGCGAAGGAATATTATTGACGCGGCCCCGATATCGGCCTGTAGCGGCCGCGGAGTTTTCCGCGGTTTTGGAACGGCCTAGCCGCCGGACTTTTCTCGCCTCAGCCTCTCCCGGGCTTCGGTGAACATTGGCTCGGCGTACTCGGAGCTCCAGGTGCGGTCCTCGAAACTCCTCTTTTCAACCAGGGACAGGAAGCCTTTGAACTCCCCGAAGTAGGATCCGTAGATGTGGAAGCTGTCCACGAGGTCGGCATACCGGCCGACCCTGACGGGCCGGCCTGTCTTCTCTGCGATCCGGCCGGCGATCACACGCTGCAGGTCGGTCAGGGCGAAGACATTCATGTAAGCGGCCTTGTAGGCGTCCCTTGAGCGCCAGTGAGTATTCATATTGAGGACCAGTCCGCCCTGATCGTCCGGGAGCAGCCGGCACCAGACCCGCTGCAGGCAGGGCGGGTCATAGGTAGGGGGGTCGAGCTTGGGATTCCAGGTGATAGCCTGAGCGCGTCTCGAGTGTCCCGCCTGGCTGAGCTTTTCAACGATATAATTGATCTGGTCGATGACCGCGCCCTCGATCTCATAGGCGAAAAGGCGTTTATGGTACGTGTAGGTCCATTTTCCCTCTTCGGGCGCGATCCAGTGGTCATGGACACCATCCACCACTTCCTGGCGATAGACCTCGAGATCCTCCAAGCCGCCCGGGAAGGCACGGTGGATACGGGGCTCCAAGAACGGGTCCTCGACCACCCACATCATGGTGCAGTCTCGGCTTGGCGGGTCGCCCGGCCGGTCGTACTCGGTCTCGATGGCCGCCCCTTTCTCCCAGCAGGCCAGGACGGCCTTTTCCCAGGCCTCCGGCAGTGTTTTTCCGAGGACGTACAAAGTGGGAATCAGTCCTTGCATCCGGGCCTCACTTCCTGAAAAATGCGGAAACCAGGACGCCGACACCGACGGCGATCAGGACGAGCGGCCACCACTCTTCAAAACCGATGAGGTGAGCGCCGCCAATGACGGCCAGGATGAGCCCGGCGACGATCCTGCCCCCGACGCCGCGGCGGCCCTCGGCCGAGAAGGCTCTAAGCAGCGCTTCGAGAAGAAATATTCCGCCCAATCCTACCAAAAAATAGGCCCACCAGTCCGCCCAGGAGATCCTGTCCATCTCGGTCAGAAGGAAAAGGACGCCGAGAAGGATGAGGATGAGTCCGCCGGTGATTTTCGGCCGGTAATCCTGTTTTGGCTTAACGCTTTCGTCCATCTAATCTCTCCCAATTCAGGCTTTGGCTATTCATCTATATCACAGCCATAAAACTCGGTCAAACCGATAAGCATGGCACGGAAAGAAATCGTGGGGTTTGAGGAGTGAAGGGGGGAGGGATGGCCCTGCCCCCCTCCGATCGTTTGGATAGGAAGGACTTCCGGCTTAGGCCGCCCGGCCGAGGGCCGTGAGCGACTCCGCGACCCGGCCGACAGCCAGGATGTAGGCCGCTTCCCTCATGGTGACGTTATGTTTTTCCATCACGGCCACAACCTCCCAAAAGGCCTTTTTCATCTTCTTCTCTGTCTTCTCCCGGACTTCCTCCTCGGAGAAGAAGTAGCGCTGCAGGTCTTGGACCCATTCCAGATAGGAGACGGTGACCCCGCCGGCGTTGGCCAGGATATCGGGGGCCACGAGAACCTTCTTTTCTTTCAGGATCTCGTCCGCCTCCAGAGTGGTCGGGCCGTTGGCGCCTTCGAGGACGATGCGGGCCTTGACCGTGTCGGCGTTGTCCCTGTGGATCTGGCCTTCCATGGCCGCCGGGATGAGGACATCACAATCCAGGGCGATCAGACCGTCGTTGTCGATCGGCTCGGTCCCGGGGAAGTTGACAACACTCCCTGTCTGGACGACCTGCTTCTCCAGCTCAAACGGGTCGATACCCTTGTCCGAGCGGATGCCGCCGAACATGTCGGTGACGGCGATAATCCGGCAGCCGGCCTGGTGGACCAGCTTCCCGATCGAAGAGCCGACGTTGCCGAACCCGAGGATGGCCACCTTCTTGCCGCTGAGTGGAATTTTCAGGTGCTTACAGGCCTCCTCCAGGACGAAAAAGAGTCCCGTTCCGGTGGCCATCGCCCGTCCCAGAGAACCCCAGAGATTGACCGGCTTGCCGGTGACAACGGCGGGCTCCAGGCATCCGTTGCCCTGGCTGTAAGCGTCTGCGATCCAGGCCATTGTCTGGGCGTTGGTGAACATATCCGGCGCCGGGATATCCTTGTAGGGGCCGATGAAGTCCCGGATGGCGAAGGTGTACTCCTTGGTCAGCTTCCTGAGTTCATTCTCCGACATCTTCAGCGAGTCGCAAATGATGGCCCCTTTGGCTCCCCCGAAGGGAAGGTCGAGGACCGCGCATTTCCAGGTCATCCAGGAGGCTAACGCCTTGCATTCGCTGAGCGAGGCCTTCGGGCTGTAGCGGATGCCGCCCTTGGCCGGTCCGCGGACCCTGGAATGCTGCACCCGGAAGCCGGTGAAGGTCTCGGCCACACCGTTGTCGAGGGTGATGGCCAGATGGACCGTCAGCTCACGCTCGGGATGCTTGAGCCTCTGATAGATCCAGGGATCGAGGTCGAGGAAATTGGCCGCCCGCTCGAACTGGAGAGTCGCTTCCAGGAACGGGTCATACTCCTTTTCCCGAAGTTCCGGAAGGGGGCTGATGTACCTGATCTTTGCTTCGTTTTTCATCTTTGACTCCACTTCAGCCGATTTCCTTGACCAGGAGTTTCAACAGCCGGTCATAGCCCGATTTCTGGAACTGCAGGATGGGAACCTTTTTCCCGTGATGATAGAGATACTTGCCTTCGAGCCGGACTCTCTTCTTGGTCTTCGGCTTTCGGGCGACGATCTCGTGGACATCGGGCCAGGGGATGATTTCCGCCAGCTGGCCTTCGGCCGCCTCGGGAAGGGATTCTTCCCGGATGTCCCTGACGGCGCTCGTGGATTTTGAATGATTGCTCATGTTGACCTCCTATTAGAGCAGGCCAACACTAAAGCAATTCTCATGCCAATTATTAAATAGTTGATATTAAATAAATTACGAGATCAGAGATGAGAGACTATAGCATTTTGCACTATGGCAAATCGCAATGACAGGGCTCCGGCGGCCGGTCTCTCAGTGCGTTTCCCAGGATTTTATCTTCCTGAATAGAGAGGTGGGATGTATGCCCAAAACCCTGGCAGCCTGGGATCTGTTCTGGCCGACCGCCGCCAGGACCTTCTTGATATAGGCTTTCTCTAATTTCTCCAAGGTCGGAAGCGAACCGACGGCCACGACGTCCTCTAGTCCGGGAGCTTCGGGGACCTCCCGGTAATCCCTGATCTCCGAGGGAAGATGAGTGAACCGCACCTCTTCATCGGAATAGAGGGAGAGGATCCTTTCGATGATGTTGCGGAGCTCCCGGACATTGCCCGGCCAGGGATAGGCGAGGATCGCTTTAGCGGCTTCTTGGGATATGCTCTTATATGCCCGCCTCAGCTCCTGGTTGAGCTCCTGGATAAATAGGAGGGCCAGCGGAAGGATGTCTTCTTTCCTTTCCCTGAGCGGCGGTATGATAAGGGGAACGACGTTCAGCCGGTAATAAAGGTCGGGCCGGAACTTGCCGCTTTCCGTGGCCTTGGTAAGATCCGTGTTTGTAGCGGCGATGATGCGGATATCGACCCTGATCGGCTGAGTTCCGCCGAGGCGGCCGAAGGAGCTTTCCTCCAGGACCCGGAGCAACTTGGCCTGAAGGTTGAGCGACATATCTCCGATCTCGTCGAAAAACACGGTGCCTCCGTCGCCCCTCTCCAGGAGACCGATCTTCCTTTTCCGGGCATCGGTGAAAGCTCCCGCCTCGTATCCGAACAGCTCGCTCTCGAGCAGGTTCTCCGGGATGGCCGCGCAGTTGATCTCGACGATCGGCTTCTCCGCCCTTGGGCTGTGATAGTGGATGGCCTTGGCCAGGAGCTCTTTTCCCGTCCCGCTTTCTCCCTGGAGAAGGACGGTCGTCCGGTCCGCGCCCGCCACCCGCTTGGCCAGGCTGATGACTTCTTTCATATTCCTGCTTTCGGCGATAATCCGGCCGAAGTAATAGCGCCCTTTTTCGGATTCGAGATGCTCCAGAACCCGGATGCGCAGGGATAGAGTCTCCAAGGCCCGGCGGATGGTGTGCTTGAGGTCGCTTATCTTGAACGGCTTGAGCAGGTAATCGTAGGCGCCGAGCTTCATCGATTCCACGGCCTTCTCCAGGATCTCATAGGCGCTCATCATGATGACGATCGGCTCCCGGTCGATCTCCTTGATGCGGCGCAGGACCTCGAGCCCCGAAATGCCCGGCAGCATCAGGTCGAGCAGGATGAGTTGAGGCTTGTAGCGGTTGTACATCTCCAACGCCGTTTCGCCGGAATCGGCGACCATGACTTCATAGTCCTCTTTAGCCAGCGCCTTTTTGAGGTTGTTCAGGGTCAGGATTTCGTCATCGACGATCAGGATGCCGAAAGAGCTCACGAGATCACCTCCTCGTCCTTGTGAAGCGCCCGGCCCTTCTGGCGGACAGGCAGGAGGATCTGGAACGCGGTGCCTTTACCCACTTCGCTCCGGACCGAGATCTCGCCGCCGTGGCTCTTGATATAGCTCAGGCTGATGCTCAGTCCGAGGCCGGTGCCCTGGCTTTTCTTCGTGGTGAAGAAGGGGTCGAATATCTTCGCGAGGATGTCCTGGTCGATGCCGCAGCCGGTGTCGGCAACCTCAAGGACCAGATAGAGCCCTTCCGGGAGATGGTCGTCGATCCAGGTCTCGGAAAGATAGGCCCTGTCGCATGCCAGGCGACCCGTGCTTATGGTGATCACCCCGCTGTTGTCGCCGATGGCCTCGGAGGCGTTGATTACCAGGTTCAGGACGACCTGACGCAGCTGTGTAGCGTCTCCGCTGGTGGCGGGAAGGCCCCGGGAGAGGTTGTAGCTCAGCACCGCCTTCTTGGAGACGGAAACCTCCAGCATTTGCGCCATCTCTTCGACGATCCTCGTCAGGTCCAGGTTCTCTATGACGAAGCGCCCCTTTCCCGAGTAGGCCAGCATCTGGCGCGCCAGGTCCGCAGCCCTGACGGCGGCGAGCTCGATCTGCAGCAGGTTCTCCCGGGCCGGCGAGTCGGGTGCGAGCCGCAGCATGGCAAGATCCGTGTGGCCCAGCACCACCATCAGGATGTTGTTGAAATCGTGCGCTATNNAGGCGCTTCTTTTCCGATACGTCCACAACGATCACCAGCAGATGCGGATTTCCGTCGACATCGAACCTGGAAAAGAGACAGTCGGCCTCAACGAGCTTCCCGAACTTGGTCCGGAACGATCTTTCCCTGTGCCGCGTCACCGAGTCGCCCAGGACCTGCTCGGCGAGTTCATGGACCCCCGCCTCTCGCC
>DQHV01000052.1 GCA_003524335.1 Candidatus Aminicenantota bacterium
TAATGAAGATGTCAGGCACCAATTTGGTTCCCCTCTTTAGCAAAGAGGGGTCAGGGGAGATTTTATAAATAAGGAGCGACTCCATGGCCCTGGTATCTTTATTCGGCTTTTAAAATCCCCCCTCGCCCCCCTTTTCCAAAGGGGGGATGAGAGAACCCTCTTTTTCAAAGGGGGGACGATAGAACCCCCTTTTCCAAAGGGGGACAATAAAGATGATAAGTGCCCACCCTCCCGTGGTTACCACACTAAACGTCATAGAGCCTACAATCAATTGACCGGAGTGAATGTTCATGCTAATTTTAGAGTGGATGAGATTTCTGCGGGTCCTTATCAACTCTTTGCTGGGCGGACTTTTCTTCGCCTTCCTTCTTGCCGTTTTGGTGGCCGACCTCAACATCAACCAGCCGGCGGGAGGAGGCTTCCTTGCTCAGCTGACTTTGAACCTGTCTCTTGTCTATGGTCTGCTCCTGGCGGCCGTCTGCGGCTTTGGGTTTATCTTCGGGCAGTTCTTTTTCGGCCGAGGGGCCCGGATCGCCATTGTCTCGCCGTCCTTTCTTTCCTTGAGCTTCTCGCTGCTTATCGTCCTCTTCTTGGCGATATTCAGGGCGAACGAACGCTATTTCTCTTCCTTTTTCGGCCCCGAGGTAAGGGCCCGGCTCTTCACCCAGATGATCCTCCTGCTGGCGCTCGGATTCTTGGGACTGCTCTGTTTCTTCGGCTTTCGGCGCTCCCGGAAAGCCCTGTTTTTCTGGGCCTATTTTGTCGTCCTGATCTTTGGGTTGGCCCTGGTCCTGGTCCAGAGATCACGCTTCCCGCTGCTTCGAGAGCCATCGGGCACGACCCCGCTCCTCGGGAAAAAGACCGAAAAAAGGATCACCCTCGTCGGCCTCGACGGACTGAGCTTCGACTTCATCATCCCGCTCATCTCCCTGGGAAAACTCCCCAACTTTTCCTGGCTCCTGGATAACGGGAACTCGGGGAAGCTGGTCAGTTTCTCCCCCACCGAACCCGTGAGCCTGCAGGCGTCCTTCAGCACCGGACAACTGCCGGCCAAACACCGGCTGCTCTCAAGCTATCGGTACCGCCTCTGGAAAATGAGAGAGGAACTGGAAACCGTCCCCCGCTTCATCCTGTTCAATCAGCTGACCCGATTCGGTTTTCTTAAGATCGCGCCGGTCAGGCCGGAAGTCCGAAGCAAGGATTTCTGGCGGATCCTCGAAGGCAACCGGATTTCCTTTCTGGACAGGAGCTGGCCTTTAACCAGGGAGGACGCGGCGCCTAGCTCCAGGGGTGAAAAATTGGCGGCTGATCTCCTGGGTGAGCCCGCCTTGCCGGGTGATCCTCTCTCCACCCTGGCCAGGAACGCCTTCCTCCGGGATTCCGCCGCCGAGGAGTCGGCAAACGCGGAGCGGATCGAGCGCCAGCCCCAGGTTTTCCACCTCCGGCTCGGCGGTCTCAACAGCGTCCAGGCTTATTTCTACAAGTACAGCTTTCCCCAGCAGTTCGGCGACATCGTTCCGGAGCAGATCGAGCGCTACGGGCTGGTGATCGAACGCTACTATGAGTACTATGACGAGCTCATCGGGAAGTTCCTGACCGGGCTAAAGGAGGACGAGATCCTCGTTGTCTATTCGCCTTTCGGGGTAGAGCCGCTGCCGCTCTGGAAGAGGTTCGTCGAACGGCTGCTGGGCGATCCTGATGTTTCGGCCTATCACGAGCTGGCCCCGGACGGCGTCGCCTTTTTCTACGGCAAAGGAGTCCGGAAAGCCAAACATGAGGAGCCCATCCGGATCGTCGACATCACCCCGACCCTGCTTTATTTTCTCGGCCTTCCCGTCGGCCGGGACATGGACGGGATCGTCCGCAGCTCTTTATTCAGCGACGATTTTATCGCCGAAAACCCGATTATCTACATTTCTTCTTATGAGGAATTCCAGGTCCAGCCGCCGCAGTGACTGCGGGGCGAACCCTGGCCCCGCTCAGTGGATAATCCGCAGCATGCGGCCCCAGCGGGCTTTGGGAAGAAAGGTGGCGAACTTCTTGACCCGCTCGCCGAAGCTTGTCTTGGTATAGGCGTCGCGCTCGGCCCGGTAGGAGAAATAGATCACCCAGGGCTTCCCCTTGAGATAGCTCATCGGCAAAAAACTCCAGTAGCGACTGTCCATGCTGTTATCGCGATTGTCGCCCATGACAAAGCAATGTCCCGGCGGGACCACGACCGGTCCGAAGTTGTCCCGGATGGCGTCATCATAATGGTAGTATCCGTCTTTGGTAAACACCTGAGCGTCGTTATGGACCTTGTAGCTCTCCGTGATCGGCTGGTCGTTGATGTAGACCTGTTTTTCCCTGACCTCGATTTTTTCGCCCTCCATGGCGATGACGCGTTTGACAAAATCCTTGTTCAGCTCCTTGGGGTACTTGAAGACGACGATGTCCTGGCGGCGGATGTCGCGGCGAGGCAGAAGGGTTCTCTCCAAGACGGTCGGCGGGGCGGAGTAGACGAGCTTGTTGACGAGAAGGAAATCGCCGACAAGGAGCGTCGGTTCCATGGAACCCGTCGGAATTTGGAACGCCTGGACGACAAAGGTCATGACGAAGAAGACGAACACGGCCGTCTCGGCGATCAGCTCGAAATACTCACGGACAAGGCTTTTCTCTCGCGGCTTCTTCTCTTTGGCCATGGAACACCTTTAGTGAATGCTCTAATATAGCGGAATTCCCCTTTTTGCTCAAGTTAAGGCTCTGATTCAGGCTCGTCAGCCCGCTCGTTTCCCNNTCAGTCGTCCACGGACTTCCTCACCTGAATCATTCGCCTTAACACGATTACTTAGGATCGCAGCGCTAAGCGACGTTTTCTCTAGAATTAGAATATTACATGAGTTTGACTTCCAGAAAGAAACATCGTTAACTAAGCCTGTGAACCTCACCCTGTTCGGCTATCCCAAGACAGGGAAGACAACCCTCTTCAACCTGATATCCGGGGCCAAGATCGAGGTCCACGCCTACGAGGACGGAAGGCGAGAGCCTAACCAGAGGACTTGTGCTATCCCGGACTCCCGGCTCGACCGGATCGCCGCCCTCTCCCCTGAGAAAAAAAAAGTAGCCGCCGGGTTCGAGCTCTCCGACCTGGCCGGGGTATCGTACGGAGAGGTCAAGAACAGCCTGTACCTCGGCGCCCTGCGCAAGGCCGACGGACTGATCCATGTCGTGCGCGGGTTCAGGAATCCCCAGATTCCCCATCCCAAGGGAATAATCCGGCCCCAGGATGATATTCATTATATGGAAGAAGAGCTCATGCTCACCGACCTGATTTCGGCATCGGCCCGCCTGGAAAAGCTGGACAAAGACCTCAAGAAGGCCAAAGATCCCGAGGCCGAGAAGGAGAGGACGCTGCTCAACATCGTCCGGAACGGCCTCGAACAAGGGAAGCCCATCCGCGATTTAGGCCTTCCTCCCGCCGAGGAAAAATCGGTCCGGAGTTTTGCCTTCCTCAGCCAGAAGCCGCTCCTCCATATGATCAACTGCGACGAGCAGGACATCCCGCTCCTCGAGACCCCCGAGAAGATCCTGTCCAGGAAGAAGTCCGGCCCTCCGGTGCTGGCCTTTTGCGGCCGCATCGAAGCCGAGATCGCCGAACTCCAGGGCGAAGAAAGGACGACATTTCTAATCGAATACGGGCTTAAGGAGCTGAGCCCGCCGCGGTTCTTCCGCGAGCTCCCCGGCGTCCTCGGGATGATCTCCTTTTTCACCATCGGCAAGAACGAGACCAGAGCCTGGATGGTCCCCAGGAATGCCCACGCCGGCCAGGCCGCGGGGGCCATCCACACCGACATCGAGCGCGGGTTCATCCGGGCCGAGGTCATCGCCTGGGAAAAGCTACTCGAGCTCGGGTCGCTCCAGGCGGCCAAGGACAAGGGCGCCATCCGCCTGGAGGGCAAAGATTATGTGGTTCAGGACGGGGACGTCATCTATTTCCGGTTCGCCTCATGAAAAAAACCTTCACGGTCACCGTCCAAGATCCTTCAACGGCCGCCCGGACCGGCAAGATCAGAACCCCGCATGGCGACATCGAGACTCCGGCCTTCGCGCCCGTGGCCAGCCAGGGGACGGTCAAGGCCCTTCTTCACGACCAGGCAGAAGAGCTCGGCGTCCAGGTCATCCTGGTCAATGCTTACCACCTGTACCTCCGGCCGGGCCTGGAGATTATCGCTGAGTCCGGCGGGGTCCATGATTTTATCTCCTGGCCGAAGCCGATCCTGTCCGACAGCGGCGGCTTCCAGATCTATAGCCTCTCTCCGCTCGTCAAGGTGACCCAGGAAGGTGTCCGTTTTTCTTCCCATCTCGATGGCACCAAGATTTTCCTCCGGCCCGAGGATATCGTGGACATACAGCGGAGTCTGGGCACGGATATCATGATGGTCCTCGATTATTTTCTGCCCTTTCCTTCAACTAAGGTCCGGATGAAGGAGGCGGTCAAGATGACGACTCTCTGGGCCCGCCGATCCAGAGACCGCTTTCTCGAAAAGCCGGTCCGGCAGCAACTCTGGGGGATCAGCCAGGGGAGCGTGTTTTGGGACCTGCGGCAGCAGAGCATCGAGGACCTCCTGGCCATCGGGTTCGACGGCTACGCCCTCGGCGGGCTGGGGATCGGAGAGCCCAAGGCCGCGCTCATGGAGACGCTGGAAAAGGCCGGTCAACTCCTCCCCGCGGATAAGCCCCGCTACCTCATGGGGATGGGATATGTCGAGGACATCCTTGAGGCCATCAGCAGGGGAATCGACCTCTTCGATTGCGTCCTGCCCACCCGGAATGCCCGAAACGGCACGCTCTTCTCAAGCCGGGGAAAGATCGTCATCAAGAACCAGAAGTATGCCCGGGACCAGCGGCCCATCGACGAGGATTGCGGCTGCTATACCTGCCGCCATTTTTCCCGCGCCTATCTCCGCCATCTCTATGAGCGGGAAGAGATCTCTTCAGCCGTGCTCAACACCATCCACAATCTTTACTTTTATCTTGACATCTTCCGGAAAATTAGGCAATCTATAGCACTAAATTCCTATCGAGAGTTTAAGCGCCAGCTTTTAAATCAATTAAAGGAAAGCGAACCATGATTATGGCAGGGTTTCTAATGTCACTCCAGGCCGCCCAACCGGCCCGGCCCCAGGGCGGCGTCGGCATGTTCACCGCCCTCCTCCCCTTTCTGCTCGTCTTCGTGATTTTTTACCTTCTGATCGTCATGCCCCAGCGCAAACGTCAGAAGAAGCACCAGTCGATGGTCGAGCAGCTGAAGCCGGGGGACCGGATCATCACCTCCGGAGGCATCTACGGAACCGTGATGGGCGTGCAGCCGGACCGGATCGAGCTCAAGGTCGCGGCCAACGTCAAGATCGACATCACCAAGAGCTCTGTGGCCGTGATCCTGGGACAGGGACAGCCGAAGAGCGAATCCCAATAGGACTCGGGACGCCCCGGCCTGAGGCGTTCGGAAGACCACAGGATAAGAGCCCACAATGAAAAAAGGACTGCAGTGGAAATTGATCCTGACGCTCGCCGTGACGGCTCTGTCGATCTTTCTCTTTATTCCACCGAAAGACAAGATCAAGCTCGGGCTCGACCTCAAGGGGGGGATTCATCTCGTTCTTCAGGTCATGACTGAGGACGCCATCACCATCGAGACCGACACGGAGATCGCCCGTCTCCAGGAGCAGCTCAAGAAGAAAAACATCACCTTTAAGGCGATGGTCAAAGGCGATGCCGGTAACTTCACGGTCCAGGGCCTCGGCGCCGACCAGGAAGCCGACCTCAAGAGCGTCCTGGACGAGAGCTTTCAGGAATGGGATTACAGCTTCCTTGGAGAGACGGTCAGTCTCCGGATGAAAGACACCGCCGTGCGCTATCTCAAGGAGCAGGCCGTCACCCAGGCCCTAGAGACGATCCGGAACCGGGTTGACACGTTCGGGGTGAGCGAGCCGATGATCCAGCGGCAGGGGATGGCCGGCGACCGGATCGTCGTCGAGCTCCCGGGGATCGAGGACCCGGACCGGGTAAAGGACATAATCAAGACCACGGCCATCCTGGAATGGAAGCTCGTCCGGGCCGGGCCGGCGCCCGATGAGGCGACGCTGCTGGCCTCGGTAGGAGGGACGGTCCCCGAGGACGCACAAGTCATCAAGGGCGATCCCAAACGCAAGGAAGCGGGCTTTTATCTTGTGGACCGGGTGGCCACGGTATCCGGGAAAGACCTCCGGACCATCCGCCGGTCGGCCGACGAATGGAATTCGCCCGCCGTGTCGTTTTCCCTCAACCCCGACGGCGGCCGGCGGTTCGAGAAGGCCACCGGCGAAAACATCGGCAAGCAGATCGCCATTGTTCTCGACAATAAGATCATTTCGGCGCCCCGCGTCGAGACCATCATTCCCGCCGTCACCGGCGGAATCATTCGCGGTAATTTTTCGATCGAAGAGGCCGAGGACTTGGTCATCGTGCTCAAGGCGGGCTCGCTTCCCGCGGGCATCCGCTACCTGGAGGAACGGACGATCGGGCCGTCCCTTGGCGCAGATTCCGTCCGCCAGGGACTGTTCTCCTTCATCGTGGCCGTCGTTTCGGTCATGACCTTCATGATCTTCTACTACCGGCTCTCGGGGGGAAATGCGATCGCCGCCCTCATCCTCAACATCATCATCCTGTTGGGGGCCCTCGCCTACTTCCGGGCCGCCCTGACCCTTCCCGGCATCGCCGGCATCATCCTGTCTATCGGCATGGCCGTGGACGCCAACGTCCTCATCTTCGAACGGATCAAAGAAGAAAAGGCCCTGGGCAAGGGCGTCTTGAACTCGATCGCGACAGGGTTCAGCCGCGCCTTCAGCGCGATCTTCGATTCCAACCTGACGACCATCATTTCCGCCATTTTCCTCTTTCAGTTCGGCACGGGGCCGATCAAGGGGTATGCCACGACTCTGATTATCGGCCTGGTGGCCAACCTGTTCACGGCCGTGTTCGTGTCGCGGCTGATCTTCGACCTGACCGTTCCCAAGACCGCAAAAAGGCTGAGCATCTAACATGCAACTCTTCAAAACCCCCAACATCCGGTTTATGAAATACAAGTATATCGCCCTCGCCGTCACCGCCCTTATCGTGCTCGCCGGACTCCTCAACATCATCTTCGGCAAGGGATTGAAGCTCGGCGTGGATTTCGGCGAGGGGACGCTCATCCGGGTCATGTTCAAATCCCCCGTCTCCGTGGGCGATATCCGGAGCGAACTCGGTGAAGTCGGCCTGGGCAACAGCGTCATCCAGGAAGCGGGAAAGAACGGCCGCGAGTTCCAGATCCGGACGATGGAAGTCATCAGCACCAAGGAAGGCCCGGAGCTCGAGAGCCACGAGAAGCAGGCCAATGATGTCATCGTAGCCTTGAGGGGCGACGACGGTCGGGCAGAGCAAGCGGCGGGCCTCAGGGACCTCAACGGGATCGACCGCCGGACGCTGGCCGCCCTACTCGAGACGCAATTCCCCGGCCAGGGGGAAGGGCTCGCCGAGAAAGTCATCGACCAGCGCACGGCCATCGGCATCTACTCCGATTTCGCCCAACTCTCGGAGGCCGGGGTGGCTCCGGATGTCATCTCCTTCCTCAAGGAGAAAACCTATCTCGGCAAGCTCACCCTCCTCAGCCGGGAAACGGTCGGTCCCCAAGTCGGCAAGGACCTGCGAAGGCGGGCGACGCAGGCCATCATCTGGTCTCTGATCGGGATGCTGGTCTATATTGCGGTCCGCTTCAAGCTGGCCAACGGTGTCTCGGCCATCTTCACCCTCACCCAGGACGTGCTGATCACCCTGAGCATCTACTCCTTCACTAACCGCGAGATCAACCTCCCGATCATCGCCGGGCTGCTGACCATCGTCGGGTTTTCGATCAACGATACGATCGTGATCTTCGACCGGATCCGGGAGAACCAGAAGAGCCTGCGAAAAATGGCGCTCGAAGAGGTGATGAACCTGTCCCTGAACCAGATGCTCGGCCGGACCGTCATCACGTCCGGGACGGTCTTCCTGACGGTTATGGCCCTTTTCCTCTTCGGCGGCAAGGTCATCAACGATTTTGCCTTTATCATGCTCGTCGGGACGATCGAGGGCGTCTATTCAACGATCTATCTCTCGTGCCCCGTCGTCCTTTTCTGGCAGAAGCTGTTCAAACCCGGGAAGGGCGGCCGCCGGTGACCAGATTTGACTTGTCAAAAAAAAGTATTTCGATTATACTTTATGATCGTGAATGTGTACCTAAGACGGCAATGAGGTAAAGACCATGGTCGAGAAAACCAAACCTCAAAAGACGAACGCAATCCCCGAGCTTTTCAAGGATTCGTTCTTCATCGCGGAAAAGCAGACCGCCCGAAAGGCTTTCGCTCTTCCTCTCTCCCTCATCGTCCATGCCGTGGCCATCGCGGCCCTGATCGTGATCCCGCTGATGTCGACCGGCGGCCTGCCCCAGGTTGAAATCTACAGCGCCTTCCTCGCTCCTCCTCCTCCTCCCCCGCCACCGCCACCGCCACCGGCCAAGAAGAAGGCCACCTCGCAGGTTAAGACGCGGATCAAACCGGTCCAGGCCCAATCCAATATCGAGCCCGGCAAACTGGTTGCTCCCGTGGAGATCCCGGAAGAGATCGCCGATGAACAGGTCACGGATTTCGGGGTCGAAGGCGGCGTTGAAGGCGGAGTCGAGGGTGGAGTCGTCGGCGGCGTCCTCGGTGGAGTCGTCGGCGGTGTCCTCGGCGGAGTTGTGGGTGAGGTCGAGGCCCCGCTCCGGGCCATCGGAGAGATCAAACCGCCCCGGCTGCTCAAGAAGGTCGATCCGACCTATCCGGAAATCGCCCGCCAGGCTCGTGTCGAAGGAGTGGTCATCGTCGAGGCCACGACCGACATCTACGGACGGGTGCAGCATGTCAAAGTCCTGCGCTCCATTCCCCTGCTCGACCAGTCGGCTATCGACGCCGTCCGGCAATGGGTCTACGAGCCGATGATCATCAACGGCCGGCCCCGGGGGGTCATCTTCACCGTCACGGTGAGATTCCAGCTTAAGTAGAAAAGCTAGAACATGGCTTTTGATATTAAAAGGAGGTATTCAACATGCAATTCGGTCTGATCGAAATGTGGCAGGCCATGGGTGCTGTAGCCAAAGGTGTTTCCTTCTTGCTCATCGCGCTGTCCATCATCTCGCTCTATCTGTTCGTCGAGCGTCAGCTCGTTTTCCGCAAGGCCCGTTCCAAATCCAAACAGGTCGCCCCCAAGCTGGCTGACTTGCTCAAGAAGGGACAGATCAAGGAAGCCTTGACTCTTTCCACCAAGAAAGAGAATAAGGGAAGCCATCTGGCCCGCGTGACCGCGGCCGGCATCCAGGAATTCCTGGAAGGGAAAGAGGCCAACCTCTCCATAGGGGAGCAGATTGAGACCGCCCAGAGAGGCTGCGAGCGCGCCTCCACGATCTTCAGTCAGGAGCTGAAGAGAGGGTTGAGCACGCTGGCCACGATCGCCACCTCAGCCCCCTTCATCGGACTGTTCGGAACCATCTCCGGAATTATCAACGCCTTCAAAGGCATGGCCCTTACGGGATCGGGTGGGATCGGCGCCGTGGCATCCGGCATCGCCGAAGCCCTGGTCACGACGGCGTTCGGGATCGGTGTCGCCATCATCGCCCTGTGGTGCTATAACTCCTTGAATACGAAAATCGAAGTCTACGACGCCGAGATGTCCAACACCAGCTCCCAGATCGTCGACTTCTTCATCCGCAAGCAAGCCGGGTAAGCCGCACTGAGAGCGAATGTCGTCCGAGCCGGGCCTCCCGGCTCAGGAAGAGAGGCATAAAAATGTCGATTTCAATCGGCGGCGAAGAAAAGGTCAAATCCGAACCCAACGTCGTCCCCCTGTGCGACGTCCTGCTCGTCCTGCTGATCATCTTCATGGTGGTGACGCCGCTCGTCCAGAAAGGCGTGGACGTCAGGCTCCCGGTGGCCCTGAACACGATCGCAATGCCCGATACTCCCGAGGTCGTCCTGGCCATGCGCCGAGACGGCACCATGTACGTCAACCAGGACAAGGCCACGATGGATAACCTCCAGACGCTGCTCGAAGAGGCCTTCCTGACGGCCAGCGAGAAGAAGCTTTATCTTAAAGCCGATCAAGAGCTCGAGTACGGGCAGATCGTATTGGTCATTGAGGTGGTCAAGGATGCCGGCATCGAGATCATGGGCATCATCACCGAGGTGAAGACCGAAAAAGGTGGATAGCCTACCAGGCTTTAAGCATTGAATTAGAACCATTGACCCGAGGCGAGAGGACGAATTCAAAATCGTCTTCTCGCCTCGCGGCTTTTTTCAGAAACCCATCCCAAGCCTTAACAGCATCGCTGTACAAATGGAAAGGCCGATGAGACCGAAGGTCCTGGTCACCAGGAAACTGCTCCCCGACGCCCTCGCTTATCTGGAGGAGCATACCCTGGTCGAAGGCGGCAGGGAAACCGCAGGATTGACGCGGGAAGAACTCATACAAAAGATCCGGGACAAGGATGGGCTTTACTGCCTTCTTGTCGACCGGATCGACCGGGAAATCATTTCCGCCGGGCTGCGCCTCAGGATCATCGCCAACTGCGCCGTCGGGTTCGACAACATCGATGTCGGGTGTGCCCGGGAGAGGGGGATCCTCGTGACCAATACACCCGGAGTCCTGACCGAAGCGACGGCCGACCTGACCTGGGCCCTCATCCTGGCGGTGGCCCGCAAAATTCCACAGGCCGACCGGTTCGCTAAGGAAAAGCGCTTTACGGGCTGGGAGCTCGACCTCTTCCTCGGCCGGGAGGTCAACGGCCGGCGACTCGGGATCATCGGACTCGGAAGGATCGGGAAGGCGGTGGCGGAGCGAGCGCGAGCCTTCCGGATGGAGGTCGTCTATTATGACCCCACTCGGCTGGCTGTCGAGAAGGAGCGTGGCAACGGGCTGACTTATCTTTCTCTCGACGAACTCCTCTCCTCTGCAGACATCGTTACAATCCATGCCTCNNGCCATCCTCGTCAACGTCGCTCGCGGCCCGATCGTCGATGAAGCGGCTTTAGCGGAGGCGCTCGCCAAGGGAGAGCTCTGGGGAGCGGGCCTGGATGTCTACGAAAGGGAGCCGGAGATCGAGGAGAGGCTTCTCCGCCTGGATAACGTCGTCCTCCTGCCTCACATCGGCAGCGCGACTTACGAGACCAGGTCGCGTATGGCCATGGCGGCGGCCCGGAATCTCGTCCAGGGGCTCCGAGGCGAGCGCCCCGACAACCTCATCACCTAAATAACTTGCCTATATGCCGCCCGTCCCCGGCGGCTCAATTACGGCGGGGCTTGGCGGCTTTNNGCCCACCTTGAGCAGCGTCTTGCGCTCGATCGGGGTGAAGTACGGAAACCGGGAAGCCAGGCACGCCAGCGAGGGCTTGTCCCAAGTGGGAAGACCCATCTCCTTAGAGAGGAGCCGGATTTCCGCCTTGGTCAATCTAGCCTCGCGCAGCGGCGAGCGAATCCCCAGCTCCCGGCCGGCCCTGGAGCCGGGGCGGTAATCGCCCCGGTCGTCATGGTTCGACCCGTCGAGCACATAAGGTATGGACCTGGCCGAGGCCATCTCCCTAAGGCGGGAAAACAGCTCCTGTTTGCAGTGATAACAGCGCAAGAGGGAATTTTCGGCGAATTTGGGGTTTTCGATCTCTTCGGTCTTGATGAGGAGATGCTTGACGCCGAGCGCACGCGCCATCCGGGAGGCGGACCTGACCTCTCGCTCTGGATAAGTCTCGGAGCGGGCGATAACGGCCAGGACATTCTCCCCGAGCTCTTCAGAGGCCACCTTGAGCAGGAAGGTGCTGTCCACGCCTCCCGAAAAGGCGACCAGAACATTCNNCTGTCATCTCTCTCCTTTCGTCTGCTTCGTTTTGCCCTGCGCCATTTTTTTCACTTCCCGGACGATCTCGGGAACAATCCTTCTCTCCTCGACCCGGCGAACCAGTCGCCCCTTCCTGAAAAGGATTCCCACTCCCCGGCCGCAGGCTATCCCGATGTCCGCTTCCCGCGCCTCCCCCGGCCCGT
>DQHV01000072.1:0-177 GCA_003524335.1 Candidatus Aminicenantota bacterium
CCTTACCTGAGAGGCGCGGAGCATGACCACGAACCCCGAGGTCGGGTTTGGAGCCGTCGGGATGAACACGCGGACCATGTCTTCTCCCATTTTCTCCCTGTCCTTCAATGTGGCCGTGACGAACCCGACCGACCAGACCCCCGGCCGGAAATGCTCCACCATGACGACCCGCTTGAA
>DQHV01000072.1:275-4120 GCA_003524335.1 Candidatus Aminicenantota bacterium
AATTATGGGGACACGAAACTTAATTCGCGCTCATAATTAAGGGTTTTGGGAATTAAGTATCGTGTCCCCCTAATTCCACCCTTATTCAGCCCGCCGGGCTGTTCAGCTCTTCCTTTCTTTCCCCAGCTTAGCGACGAAGTAGCCGAAGAGAAACCCGACCAGGACGGCCAGAGGCACGAGGATCACCTGGGACATGCTGATCTTCCAGAAATAGACCCGGAAGACGACTTCCTGGGTATTCTGGACGAGCAGGATGATGATCAGGGCGAGCAGGATGGCCACGATCAGGATTTTTGTTTTCATCACATCCACCTCTTTCGTCTGAAATATATCACCATCAGGATGCCGATCGCCAGCATTATCCCCACAATCAGAAAATACCCCCAGCGCCACTCCAGTTCCGGCATCCACCTGAAATTCATCCCGTAGACGCCGGCAATGAAGGTCAGGGGGATGAAGATCGTGGCGATGATGGTCAGGACCTTCATGACCTGGTTCATCCGGTTGCTGACGCTCGAGAGGTAGATGTCGAGCATCCCGGAGAGCATATCCCGGTAGGTCTCGACCGTGTCGATGACCTGGATCGTATGGTCATAGACGTCCCGGAGAAAAATCCCGGTCGTCTGCTTGATCAATGGCGATTCGGCCCTCTCCAGGCCGTTGATGACCTCCCGAAGCGGCCAGACCGACCGCCGCACATAGATCATCTCCCTCTTCAAAGCATGCATTTCGTGGAGCGTCTTCTGGTCGGGATCCGTAACCAGCTCTTCCTCGAGGACCTCCACCCGCTCGCCGAGTTTCTCGAGGACGAGGAAGTAATTATCGACGATGGAGTCGACGAGGGCATAGGCCAGGTAATCCGGCCCCAGCGTCCGGAGCCGCCCCTTTCCCGTGCGGATGCGGTCCCGCACCGGGTCGAAAACATCCCCCCCGGCGCTTTCCTGGAAGGAAATGACGAAATTGGGGCCGAGGATCAGGCTGACCTGTTCAGAGAAAACTCCGTCTTTACCTTTCTCAGAACTCAGCATCCGGAGGACGACATAGATATAGTCTCCCAAGTCCTCCATCTTCGGCCGCTGGGCCGTGGTCATGATGTCCTCGAGGATGAGAGGATGGACGCCGAAATGGGAGCCGAGCTTCCCGACCAGCCCGCTGTCATGGACGCCGTCGATGTTGATCCAGGTGACCGTGGCCGTCTCTTTGAAGGAGAAGCATTCCTCGACCGATTTCGCTTCCTTTTCCTGAAAAGTCTCCCCGTCATAGTCCATGATGGTGATCTTGGCCCGCTCGGCCCTTTTCTCGCCGATGTGGACGAGGCTTCCGGGCGGCAGCCCGGCCTTGCGCGACCTTCGGTGGTTGATCTTGGCCATTTTAAACCTCATCTTTCCGGGCATAGGCGTCGGCGCGCTGCGAAGCCTGCATCCAGGAGAGAACGTAGTCCCGCCTCTTTTCCTTCTCGTTATTGAGCGGCCGGACCCGCTCTTTTTGGATCATCGACGAAGGCTATTTGAGCCTCGCCTCGGCGGCCTTCCAGTCGATGTTCTTGAAGAAGGCCTCGATGTAGTCGGCCCGTTTTAGGCCGTAGTCAATCATGAAGGCGTGCTCGAAGACGTCCATGATCAGGATGGGCAGACAGCCGGCCGGATGACCCACATCGTGCTCGTTAACCCAGAAATTGATGAGCCGGCCGTCGGCCGGGTCCTGGTAGAGGACAACCCAGCCGATGCCCCTCATGGTGCCGACCGCCTTAAAATCCTTCTCCCAGGCTTCATAGCTCCCGAAGCTCTCAACGATCTTCTTTCCGAGCTTGCCGGTTGGGTCGAGGGCCGCTTTCCCGCCCAGGTTCTCGAAGTAGTACTCATGGAGCCGCATGCCGTCGAACTCCCAGCCCAGCCGCCGTTTTAGCTCGGCGAACTCCGGGGCCGCGGTCTTGGCTTCTTTGAGCATTGCGGCCAGCGTATCCAGTACCTTGTTGGTGTTAGTCACATAGCCCTGATACAACGTGAAATGGTTCTTGAGCAGGGTCTCGCTGAAACCCGCCATCCCGATAAGCTTCGAATAATCTTTTGCCGTGTAAGCCATTGTTTTTTCCTCCCTTATGAAATTTGCGTTCGAGGGGAGAGCTGCCCGCGAGACGAGCGCCGCTCCGCCCACGCCTGTTATCTTCAGAAACTCCCGTCGGCGCATGACCTACTTCTTGCCTTCCTTTTCCTCTTTCTCTTCATTCTCTTCATGGAGGAGGCCGGCCTTCTTCCGGATATCGTGCTCCAGCCCGGCCGCCAGCTCCGGGCTCTCTTTGAGGAGCTTCTTGACATTCTCTCGGCCCTGGCCGATCCTCTCGCCCTTGAAGGAATACCAGGTCCCGCTCTTTTCGATGAGGCCGAAATTCACCCCGCAGTCGACAAGGTCGCCCTCCTTGGAGATGCCGTGGCCGTAGATGAGGTCGAACTCCGCATCCCGGAAGGGCGGGGCCATCTTGTTCTTGACGATCTTCACCTTAACCCGGTTGCCGACGATGACGTCGCCCTCCTTGAGCGAGGTGATCCGGCGGACGTCGATCCGCATCGAAGAATAGAACTTGAGCGCCCGACCGCCCGTGGTCGTCTCCGGGTTCCCGATGAAAATGCCGATCTTCTCCCGCATCTGATTGACGAAGATGAAGCAGGTCTTGGACCGGGCGACGATGGCGGTGAGCTTGCGCAGGGCTTGAGACATCAGCCGGGCCTGAAGGCCCATGTGGGCGTCGCCCATCTCGCCGTCGAGCTCGGCCTTGGGGACGAGCGCGGCCACAGAGTCGACGACGATGACGTCCACCGCGCCGCTCCGGACCAGGACCTCGGCGATCTCCAGGGCCTGCTCGCCGTAGTCGGGCTGGGAGATGAGGAGGTTGTCCACATCCACTCCGACGCTGCCCGCATAGGTCGGGTCCAGGGCGTGTTCGGCGTCGATGAAGGCGGCCTGGCCGCCCAGTTTCTGGGCCTCGGCGATGACGTGGAGGGCCAGGGTCGTTTTGCCGGTCGCCTCCGGCCCGAAGACCTCGACGACGCGCCCGCGCGGGAAACCGCCGATCCCCAGAGCCATGTCGAAGGCGATGGAGCCGGTGGGGATCGCCGGCACCTTGATGGCCGCCTCTTTCTGACCGAGTTTCATGACCGAGCCCTTGCCGAACTGTTTTTCGATCTGGGAGACGGCCGCCTCGATAGCTTTTGACCGCGACGCCTGCCTCTGCTCGAGATCTTCGCTCTTTACCTTGTCCATCTTTTCCTCCTCATCACAAAAGACGTCGGCCGAGGCCAAACCTTATCAGAAGCGGGCGCGATCCGCTTCCCCTATTGTAGCACGAATCAGCGATTCTTAAAGTGAAAATGGGGACGGTTCTATTTTTCTAAATAAACAGAACCGTCCCCATATTTTTACTTATATTCGTAGAAGCCGCGGCCGGACTTGCGGCCCAGGTACCCCGCGTCCACGTACTTCTTCAGGAGCGGGCACGGCCTGTACTTCGAGTCCTTGAACCCCTCGTAGAGCACCTCCATGATGTAAAGGCAGACGTCGAGCCCGATGAGGTCGGCCAGCGCCAGCGGCCCCATCGGGTGGTTCATCCCGAGCTTCATAACTGTATCAATGGCCTCGACCGAGCCGACGCCTTCCATCAGGGCATAGACGGCCTCGTTGATCATAGGCATCAGGATGCGGTTAGCGATGAACCCCGGGTAGTCGTTGGCCTCGACCGGCACCTTGCCCATTTTCTCGGCCAACGCCTTGACCACGACGAAGGTCTCCGGTGTCGTGGCGATGCCCTTGATCAGCTCGACGAGCGTCATCAGCGGCACCGGGTTCATGAA
>DQHV01000072.1:4233-4376 GCA_003524335.1 Candidatus Aminicenantota bacterium
GATGCCGCCGCCCATGGTGCCGGCTCCGACTATTCCGATCGTCTTGATATCCATTGCCCCTCCTTTTCCACTTTCAAACCAACTCGATGGCCATGGCGACCGCGTCTCCCCCGCCCAGGCAGAGCGAAGCGACGCCGCGCTTC
>DQHV01000258.1 GCA_003524335.1 Candidatus Aminicenantota bacterium
ACCCGGGCAGGCCGACCGCGTCGAAGGGCAGGTGGTCCGTTCCGCCCGTGTTCCTCAGGGTCACCGTCGCCGCTCCGAGGTCGTGGACGGGCCCGAGCCAGTCCTCGAAGATGGGCGCGACGGCGCTGTTGCCCTGGGCGTAGATGCCGCGGATCTTGCCGCTGCCGTTGTCGAAATTGAAGTAGGCCGAGAGCTTGTCGTAGTCCGGCTTCTTTCCGATCTTGGGGTCCCGGGGATCCCCGAAATGGCTCCGGACATACTCGCTCGAGCCATAAATTCCCTGCTCCTCCCCTCCCCACAGAGCCACGCGGATAGTCCGCCGCGGCACGGCGCCGACGGCCTTGAGGATGCGGGCCGCCTCGAGCGCCACGGCGCACCCGGAAGCATTGTCGCTCGCGTTGGGGCTGGCGTGCCAGCTGTCGAAATGGGCGCCGATCATCACCACCTCGTCCTTGAGGTCCGCGCCCGGGATCTCGCCAAGCACATTGCAGGCCTTTTCCACTATCTCGCCCAACTTGTTCCGCACCTTGATCTCGACCTTGACGGGGATGTCCCGTTTCGAGATCCGGTACATGCGGTTGTAGTGTTCGGGGGTGACGGCGATGATCGGAAGCGAGGAGAGGCTTTTCTCGCGCGACCATTTGTCGTCCTTCGTGCCGGGGCGGGAAAACCCCCGGACCGCGCCCGGCTTCCCGCCGTCGCATCGCAAAACCGCCACAGCTTCTTCCGCCTTGAAGAATTCGATGGCCTCCTCTGGTTTGAGAAGGTCGGGGTTCGGTGGGCCGGGGGGTAGGCCCGGGCGCCGGGGGGTCTGGATGACCGCCTCCTCCAACGTCTTCAGTTCTTCGTCCGTGAGGCGGGAGACTCCCCTGGCCAGGTCCGCCTGCTCGATCGTGAAGGGAGGCGTGGCCAGGACCGCCGCGCCCGTCAGCTTGCCCTTGTATTTCGCCAGGTCTGATTTGAGCTGGGCATCGGCGATGACGGCAGGGCAAACGACCTTCCCCTCCGTGCCGGGAGTGTGGGTCAGCGGGAATCCGACCATGGGCTGATAATCCGGCTCCAGCAGGTGGAGCGAAAAATATTCATTGTCCCAGGAGACGCCGTAGTCCATGAACGGCTCGATGACTGTGTTGACCAGGCCGATCTTCCCCATCTTATCCTTGACCCAGGCCTGGGCCCGCTTCATGTCGGCCGAGAGCGTCAGGCGGGCACCCAGGACATCGGTGATGTAGCTGACGATGTCCATGACCTGGGAGCGTTGAAATCCTTCCTCCCGGATCTTGGCCACCATCTCGAGATCGATCTTCGGCTGCTGGCCGAAGGACAAAACGGCGAACGCGATCAGGATCGCCGCCGCCAGCACCTTCCCTCGAATTGTTTTCATGCGCGGCCTCCTCTTTAGAAACGTCTATTATAAAATCTCAGGTGCCGTTTTGATATAGATTTATATAGCCTGAGAGACTTGCATTATAATGCAGGATGATTCATAATGTGAATCAAACTGATGCATTGTTAGAATCATGGAGGCCATATGAAATCAATCACAGTCCACGGGATAGACGGGGAAACGGAAAAACTTATCAACGAACGAGCCAAATCCGCCGGCACGAGCGTCAATAAGATCGTGAAGGAACTTCTAGCCAAGGCGCTCGGCCTTGGAAAGGACAAGAACGATCATCGAGACGAGTTTTCCGATCTCTTCGGCCTCTGGACGGAGGAGGACGAAAAGCAATTTCTGGAGGCCGTCAAAGATCTGGAAAGCGTAGAGCCTGGGGACTGGAGATGAGAAAAATCCTGCTGGACACGAACGCCTATGTGCGCTTTTTGAGGGGCGACGAAAAAGTCATGACTTATCTGGCCCAGGCCGACAGCGTCTGCATGTCCGTTTTTGTCCTGGGCGAATTATATGCGGGCTTCAGAGCCGGCGGCAAAGAAAGAAATAACAGGCAGATTCTGGAAAGGTTCCTTCTCAAACCAACGGTGACCGTACTCGAGGCGACGATAGAGACTGCGGATATCTTCGGGCTTATCATGGCCTCTCTCAAAAAGTCNNTGGGATGAATTCAGCCTCCCCTGAGGGCGAGGGGCCTCACCTGTATTTATTCTTTATGCACATAAAACAGCAGCCTTACTTATTGAAAAAACGGACGGGGCATTGTATGTTTGTCGTGTTTTTTATTCCAAAGGAGGCGCCAATGAACGCCCTCAAGCTCAAGCCTTGGTTTGCAATTCTCGCCCTTCTCCTGATTTCGGGGTTTGCCCCGGGAGTCCCGGCCGAGGGGACGTTTACGCTCGAGCAGGTCTTGAGCGCGCCCTACCCTTCGGACCTGGTCTCGGCCAAAAGCGCCGACTGCATCGCCTGGGTGTTCAACAGCGAGGGCGCCCGGAATATCTGGACGGCCGCCGGCCCGGACTTCGCTCCCGTCAACCTCACCCGCTACATCAAAGACGAGGTGTTCGAGATCCCGGATGTGGGGATTACCGCCGACGGATCGATCGTCGTGTATGTGCGCGGCGGAAACCCGAACAGCCGCGGCTGGGTCACAAACCCGAAGAGCGACCCGGCCGGCGTCGGACAGGCGATCTGGGCAGTCAGGACGGACGGCGGAAATCCCTGGCGGGTGTGCGCCGGCAACAGCCCGGTCGTCTCTCCCGACGGTCAATGGATTCTCGTTGTCCGGGATAATCTGATATATCGGGTCCCTCTCTGCGACCCCAGCCCATCGGGGCAGGCGCTGGAGCCTGAGCCTCTATTCCAAGCCGCCGGGAGAAACGGCAGCCCCGCCTGGTCTCCCGATCAAACCCGCGTGGCCTTTGTCAGCAGCCGGGACGACCACAGCTTCGTGGGGGTCTATGACCTCGCCAAAAGAAAAATCACCTGGCTCGCTCCGAGTGTCGACAGGGACAGCGACCCGGTGTGGTCGCCGGACGGCCGGCAGATCGCCTTCACGTCAGATTCAGATCGGGATAGCGATCCAGAGGAAATCTACGTGATGAATGCTGATGGCAGTGGCTTGACACGTCTCACCAACGCCTCAGCCGACGATGGGCCGCCGGTTTGGTCACCAGATAGTAAGCAGATCGCCTTCACGTCAAATCGCGATGGCAATGCGGAAATCTACGTGATGAATGCCGACGGCAGTAGCCTGACGCGCCTTACCGACAACTCGGGCGACGATGAGGAACTGGCCTGGTCACCGGACGGTAAGCAGATTGCCTTCACATCGAATCACGATGGCAATGGGGAAATCTACGTGATGAACGCCGATGGCAGCGGCCAGACCAACCTCACCGACAACCCCGCCGACGACGAGAGCCCGGCCTGGTCGCCCGACGGTAGCCGCATCGCCTTCACCAGACGCGATCCGCACGACCACACCATGACTGTGATAACCGATGCTACAGGGAAAAAGGTGCTAGCCGAATTCCGGCGCCGCTACTCGGACGGCAGCATCAGCTGGTCTCCCGACGGCGGGACCGTCTACTTCACCCAGGCCGAGATCAACCGCGGGTTCAACGTCTACCAGGATCTCTACGCCTATGACCTTTCGCGCGACTCGATCAGCCGACTGACCAGTGGCAAACGGCTGAGCGAGGTGGAGATCTCTCCGGACGGCACTCTCTTTGCCGCCGTCGTCAGCTCGCGCGGCAGCCAGAACCTGGCGCTCCTCGATGCGCGGGACTCGAAAGAGGCGGCGGCGAGACTTCTCACCGACTACCGGATGCAGCGGGTCTCCTCGCCACGCTGGTCGCCGGACGGCAAGACGCTCTGCTACACGGTGACCGACAACGCCGGAACAACCGGACTCAGGCTCTACGACACGGCGACAGGCAAGGAGCTCCCGCTTTTCACCGCGCACCACACCGCGGCCTATCCGGTCTGGTCCCGGGACGGNNCGCCAGACGGCCGAGCCATCCTCGTCGCGAGTTATGGCTCGCACGGCTTCAGCATTGCGCAGATGACGCTGGACCGGACCAAGTGGACGCTAACAAGGGGACCCTCGCTGCCGCTTAGCCGCGAGGTGCCAATACGGGCTCAAGCAGAGAACGTTCCAGCAGTTGCATCGGACAAGAGCGCGGCAGAGAAAATCCCGACGGACAAAGCGCCGGCAGAGAAGATCGCAACGGACAATACAGCGGCAGAGAAAGTCCAGGCGGGCCCGGGTGCGGCAGCCGCCGGGGAGCCTGCAGCTCCGGGAACGTCGAGCTATAGCGCCTTCAACACCCTATACCCCCGCTTCTGGCTGCCACGGATCTCCGACGACGGCTCGGAGGAGGCGGTGCTGGGAGCCTTCACCGCCGGTGCTGACGTCCTGGGGTACAACTCCTACGCCCTTACCGTC
>DQHV01000012.1 GCA_003524335.1 Candidatus Aminicenantota bacterium
ATCTTCGAGAAGACCGGCATCCTCTCCTTCACCGACGAGGGCGAGATGGTGCGGGCGGCCATGGCGTTCTCGACCCAGCCGATACCGAAGGGGAACCGGGTCGGCGTGATCACCAACACCGGCGGGCCTGCGGTGATTGCCACCGACGTGCTGGTCGAGTTCGATCTCGACGTGCCGAAGCTCTCCGAAGCCTCCATCGCCAGGCTTAAGGAAACCCAGTTCCCGGAGGCCGCGGTCGAGAACCCCATCGACGTGGTAGCCACCGCCGGCGGGCCTCAGTTCCGCGCCGCGCTGGAAGTGCTGATGGACGACGGGAACATCGACAGCATCTACATCAACTTCGTGACCGCTCCCTTCACCGACACCGATGCCGTGGCACGCGAAATCGCAGCGGCAAACCAGCTCGGGAAAAAACCGATGGTCTGCAACTTCATGACCGACCTGAGCCAGGAGCGCTTCCAGATCACCCACCGCATCCTCAAGGAGGGCGGCATCCCCTGTTACGCGAACCCGAGCGACGCCGCCAAGGCCATGGGCGCCCTCTCCAGCTACGGCCGCCTGAGGCAGCGCGACATAGGCCAGCCGGAGCAGTTTCCCGACGTCGACGCCGCGAAGGCCAGGGCCGTCATCGAAAAGGCGCAGCAGGCCGGCACCAGCGTCCTCTCGGCAACCGAGGTCTACAGCATCTTCGAGGCCTATGGCATTCCGGTGGCAGGCTGGGCCGTGACGGCAAACGCAGCTGAAGCCGCGGCCGCCGCCGACCGGATCGGCTACCCGGTGGTGGTCAAGGTCGACTGCGCCGAGATCGACCACAAGAGCGANNCTGGGCGGGATCTACGTGGAAGTGCTGAAGGACGTGGTCTTCAAGATAGCCCCGGTAACCGGGGTGGAGGCCCGCGAGATGCTCGGCTCCATCAAGACCGCGGCGCTGCTCGACGGGGTGCGCGGCGAGAGCGGCATCGACAAGGAAGGGGTCATGAACCTGATCCAGCGCGTCTCGATGCTGCTGACCGACCTGCCGATGATCCAGGAAATGGACATGAATCCGATCATGGCCTTTGCGGACTCCGTGTACGCGGTGGACGGCAGGATCAGGATCTAGGCCAAATTCAAAGAACCGTAGGTCGGGTTAGCAGCCTCACCGCGTAACCCGACATGACGGTTCTGTCGGGTTACGGCAAACAGCCGCCTNNCTTACAGAATTTATAAACGGGGGAAGATTCAATGGCTGCGACTATCTGGAGAGACATCAGGAACTGGCGGGAGATTTATGCTTCACGAGTGACGACTGCCGACGAGGCAATCAAGGCGGTCAATTCCGGCGACCGCCTGTTTTTGACGGGGAACGTCTGCACGCCGATGCAGTTGCTGGAAGCGCTGGTGAAGCGCGCGCCGCAACTTCGCGACGTGGAGGTCTGCCAGGTGCTGACCATCTGCCCATCCGACTACGTAGCCCCCGAGATGAAGGGGCACCTCCGGGTGAACAGCATGTTCATCAGCCCCAACGTCCGCCAGGCGGTCAACGAGGGGCGCGCCGATTTCACCCCGGTGCTGCTCTCCGAGTTCCCCCTGCTGTTCAAGAACGGCCACCTCCCCCTCGACGTGGCGCTCCTGAACGTCTCGCTGCCCGACGAGAACGGCTACTGCTCCCTGGGCGGTGAGTCCGGGCTCTGCATGACGGCCGCGGAGTCCGCCAGGACGGTCATCGCACAGGTGAACTCGCAGATGCCGCGCACCCTGGGAGACACCTTTTTGCACGTCTCCCGGATGCATCACATCGTGGAAGTCGATTCCCCCCTGGCTGAAAGGCACATGGGTGAAGAGGGCGACCCGGAGACCGTGCAGCAGATCGCAGGCCACATCTCGACCCTGATCCCGGACGGCGCGACCCTGCAGCTCGGCATCGGCGCCATTCCCGACGCCGTGCTGAAGCATCTTTTCAGCAAGAAGGACCTGGGGATCCACTCCGAGCTGATCTCCGACGGCGTCATCGACCTCGTGGAGGCCGGCGTGGTGAACTGCTCCAGAAAGACGCTGCATCACGGCAAGATCGTCTGCGGGTTCCTGCTGGGCACCAAGCGCCTCTACGACTGGACCCACAACAACCCGATCATCGAGCTGCACCGTACCGAATACGTCAACGACCCGTTCATCATCGCCCAGAACGACCGCATGATCTCCATCAACGCGGCCATCGAGGTCGACTTCACCGGGCAGATCTGCGCGGACAGCATCGGACCGCGCATGTACTCGGCCGTGGGGGGTCAGCTCGACTTCGTCTACGGCGCGTCCCGCTCCAAGGGGGGCGTGGCGGTCATCACCATGCCGAGCACCTCGACCCTGAAGGACGGCACCGTGGTCTCCAAGGTGGTTCCGATGCTGAAGCACGGAGCAGGCGTCGTCACCAGCCGCAACCATGTCCGTTACGTGGTGACTGAGTTCGGCGTGGCGGAACTCTACGGCAAGAGCGTCCGCCAGCGCACCCAGGCGCTGATCAATATCGCCCATCCCAAGTTCCGGCCGGACCTCATCCGGGAGGCCAAGGCCAGGAACCTGATCAGGTAGAAACCCGGCTCAACTGATGAAACAGCCGGAGCTCTTTCCCCCGGAAAAAGGACATATCGGCACCGACGAATCGGGCAAAGGGGATTACTTCGGTCCGATCGTGGTGGCCGGTGTTTTTGTTCCGGAGGGTCAGGAGGGTGTACTCAGCGAGTTCGGCGTAAAGGACAGCAAGAGGACCTCCGACAACCGGGCCCGGGAGCTGGCCGAGGTCATCAAGAGGGGCTATGCGCATTCCATCGTCAGCATCGGTCCCGAGCGCTACAACGAGCTTTACCAGAATCTCAGGAACCTGAACCGGATACTGGCCTGGGGGCATTCGCGGGTGATCGAAAACATCCTGGAAAAGGTGGACTGCCGTCTGGCCATCACCGATCAGTTCGGCGATAAGGCCTTTGTCATCAACGCCTTGATGAAAAAGGGGAAACGCATCGAGCTCATCCAGAAACCAAAGGCTGAAGAGGATATGGCCGTGGCCGCGGCCTCGCTCCTCGCTCGGGCGGAATTCTTGAAGCGGCTGTACTTTCTTTCCCAGGATGTCGGGATGGAATTGCCCAAGGGGGCCTCGGCCCTCGTCGAAGAGGTCGGGCTTAAGCTGGCCAAGCTCCATGGGCCGCAGATCCTGGAGAAAGTCGCTAAAACGCATTTCAAGACCACTGCCCGGATCCTCGCTCTAACGGCCGGATAGGGGAGGGAAGGTTGACGAGAAGGCTCTATTTTGAAGACGCCTACCAGAAGGAGTTCGAAGGCCAAGTTCTGGAGCGGCTTGTCCACGAAGGCAGGCCGGCCGTGGTCCTCGACCGGACCTGCTTCTATCCGGAGTCCGGCGGCCAGCCCTCTGACCGTGGGACGCTCGGCGGGGCCGACGTGCTCCATGTTTTCGAGGACGGGGAGAAGATCATCCATGTCCTCGACCGAGAGTTGAGCGGGGCAGAAGAAGTCCGGGGAGTCGTGGACTGGGTCCGCCGTTTCGACCACATGCAGCAGCACTCCGGCCAGCACATCCTTTCCCAGTGCTTCGTCGAGGTCGTGGAGGGGGAGACGCGGTCTTTTCACCTGGGAGAGCAGGTTTCTACGCTGGAAATCGGGATAGGGGCGGTCTCGGACACGGACTTGGAAAATGTGGAGTCCAGGGCCAACGATATCGTCTTCGAAGACCGGGAGATCAGGACCTACTTCGTGGAGGACGAACAGGTCGGGACCGTCCCGCTGCGGCGGCCTCCCAAGAAAGAGGGGACGATCCGGGTGGTTGAGGTCAGCGGGTTTGATTTTTCCGCCTGCGGCGGGACCCATTGCCGAAGGACGGGGGAGATCGGCCTGATCAAGATCATCCGCTGGGACAAGCTCCGGAACAACCTGCGTTTCGAGTTCCTCTGCGGCCGGAGGGCCTGGAAAGACTACGCACTCAAGAACCGATCTCTCCTGGGAATCAGTCAAAAATTTTCTGTCCACGAGAGTGACACCGCCGCCGCCGTCGAAAAGACGATCCAGGAAGCTAGACAATCCCGGAAGAAAATGAAGCATCTTCAGGATGCCTTGGTCGGGTTTGAAGCCAAAGAGGCGGTTGAGAAGGGGGCCGGATGGCTGGTCAAAAGGGTCTGGACTGACAAGACAGCCGAAGAAGCGAAGCTCCTGGCGCTTAACATAATCCGCTTGGCCGAGCGGGCGGTCCTGTTTGCGGTCCGGGGTGAGGAGAAGGATCACTTCATCTTCGCCTGTTCCGAAAAGATGTCTCTGAACATGCGCGAGCTGATGCCCTTGGTGATGGAGAGGGCCAAAGGCAAAGGTGGAGGTGGCTCCTCTTTGGTGGAGATTGCCGCCGAAAAAGGCGCGGACCTCGAGGCCGTCCTCACCGCCGCCGAGGACTACCTCAGACAGAAACTTGGCCGCTGAGTATAAAAAACAGCAGTCTCCTTTTTTGCCAGGGTTCGTTCACTTTATGCTCACCACGCCGGCCTTTTCGAGGATCCGGAGGTATTGTTCAACCATTTCCAGGGTGATCGGAACCGGGCTGAACTCGGCGCTGAGCGCATCCCGGATAGCGGTGATGCTTCTCTTCCCGTCGATGAAGTTCAGGGCTTCCCAGCGGGCGGTGAAACCGGCCTGATTGATCGAGATTTTCTTCTGGATGTCCGGGTCGCCCAGGGTGCGCTCAAGATAGTCGAAGTCGGCCGAGTATTCAAGCCCGACAAGCCTTTCAGGAATGAGCTTGTCTAGTTTTATCTCCTCGGCTGTCGGAGAGGGCTTGGATTTCCCTACGCTCAGCGAGTCACAGAGGAAAGCATAATAGTTCTCGATAGAAGTATGAAAGGCAGGCTCGATTCCGCCCAGAAGGCCCCTTAAAGAGTCCGCCTCTTTTTCAGACAACCCCAGGTATTCCCCGATCGAACCGAGAGCGCCCCGTTCGCGATACAGGCCGTGCCGAAGGATGTTCAGGGCCTCTTTGTGGTTTTGATGGACGGTGACTTTGTCCGAGTGCGCCAGAAGGTCCAGNNGCCCCGAGAAGAGCCGCCCTCTTTAACTGAGTCGGGTCGCACTTATCCGGCCTGTCCTCCATCGAATGATAGAAAGGATCAGGGCCGCAGTGGAAGAGGATGTGAGGGATGGAAAGCCAGTTTTCATTATAGGGCCTGGGATTAAAATGAATGATCTCGGAATAAAATGGATCCCGTGAGCCGGTCGGACTGGCCATCAATTCGGTAAAAGACTCCGTCGCCGTCCTCCGGCCATAGCCGCTCTTGGCCTTGATGTCCTGGGCCAGCGCGGACACGATGTCACTGAAAAAATGGGGCAGGGAATCCGGAGTGACGAGCACCTCAAACAGGGCCCCACATTGCCGGTGACCCTCTCCGACCATGTCCATGTCGATCACGGCCTTAAACCGGGATTTGGCATCGGGATACTTGGCCAGGTAGGCAAACGTCCCGAAGCCTTCGGGCTCCCAGAAAAACCGGATCGAACGTCGCGGCGGAGCGAGCCGGCCGTCCTTGATGAGTTTGCCGATGGCCCGGGCCGCTTCCAGGATGGCGGCGCTGCCGCTCGAATTATCGTTGGCGCCCTGCATGTAATAGAACTCGAACAGGTGGGCCATCAGGAGGATTTCCTCACCCGGCCGCTCGGCTCCCGGAATCAGGGCCGTAACGACATCCAATTTTCCCGGATAGAGCCGGGTTTTGACATGAGCCTTGAGCAGGACTTTCTTTCCCTCTGCGAGCAATCCTTGGAGCCGGCGGCCCTGTCGCGGCGAAATCG
>DQHV01000013.1 GCA_003524335.1 Candidatus Aminicenantota bacterium
AAAGCGACGCGGCCAGGGCGCCGGTCTTCCCTGAGCTCGAAGCGACGACGACGCTCCGGACGCCCAGCTCCTCCGCCCGGGCCGCGGCGATCTCGAGCGTCCGGCGGGTGTTCTGCGGCCCCGGCTTTTCAAAATAGAAACACGGGACAATCACGTCGCCGCTTCGGAACTTTATCTTAGGCATGGCGGTTTCCGTTCAGTGATTCCATTCACCATTGTCCCTGGCATCCTCCAAATTGTCAAGCCGGAGGAATCTAAGCATCCCCCATTATGTGATGAACATAATAAACAACTTGGGAATGTCAGCGCTCCCCCTCAGGTTTTTAACGCCGTTCCCTCAACGTTTTTCTCGGCGGTGCGGAACTCCGCGTGATAGATCTTAACTTCCTGTGTATGTCGGCTCCATTCTCATCCCCTTCCGTCTGATCTCCACGTGCTCAAACAGTCCTCCCGGCCGCCGGAGCGGCTCCCCTCGAAAAACGCCTCGGGAAGGCTAAACCTTCGAGGTCGCTTCTCCATTCCCAAGTTATTTATCACATAGATGGAGATGCTTCCCGCCCGGAATCCGGGTAAACCTGCACGGTCGCAATTCTAACTGTTGAGTTCCAGATTTTGAAGCACATACAATTGTGGAGTTTTTACTCTCAATAAGGTTGACACCGATGTTTGCCGGTCCTATGATATGCGAGAAGAGGCAAGAGTTGATCGTGCTCTGCAGGGGGCGTCCTTCATTCGCTTTTTCTCTTTTCATGTTGAGCGCAGTTTTTCTCTTCACGTGCCCCACCTATGCTCAACAAAAGACACACTTCTCCCTTGGCTTCAACACTGGATACATATTCGCTAATGACAGGGATATGGAAGATTGGGGACCCTTAGTCGGGCCTCATATTCAGCTTCAACAAGGGCATTGGGCGCTTCGGGCAGAAATCGATTCTGTCCCTAAGTGGACGTTTTTCATGCCTTTTGTGGATCTTGTTTACAATCTCCGGCCATCCGAAGAGTGCAAGTTTTCTCCCTATGTTTCGATCGGCATCGGAGGCCGAGGAGTGATAGGAGAGTATTTTGGGATTTTATCCAGGATCAGAATAGGGATACTTCACCGAATAATTAGAGTTCGGGAAGGGGCATTTGTCCTGAACGCAGGTCTGGCATCGATACACGATTTTCCATTTTACCCAGGTTGGCTGAGTCTGAACCTCGGCCTAGAGTTCGTTTTCCGCTGACACAGTGATTTTTTCGAACGTGTTTCCCAACGGACTGGCCGCGATAGCCGCAGCGGTTTAAACTGCGGCTTCTTTCCCTCGTATAGTATAATGAGTAGAGGCTGTAAGTACGATGGCGCGCGTCAACCTGGGTGAGTCGTTCTCCATGTCGATGGGATCCCTCTGGGCCAACAAACTGCGCACCTTCCTGACCCTGCTGGGAATTATCATCGGNNGCCAACGATTTCTCTGTCACCAAATTCTCGATGTTCGGGATGTCGCTCAAGGATTTCAGGGAACAATTGAAACGAAAAGACCTCACCCTGAAGGAGATGGAGCTCTTGCGCCGGGAGTGCCGCAGCTGTGAGCTCGTCGGGGCGAGCGCAGACACGAACCGGACGGTCAAGGCCGGAAGCCAATCGCTGAGGAATGTCGAGGTCCGCGGTGTCACTCACCTCGACCGCAACATCGGTTCGGTGCTGGAGCTCGAGGCCGGCCGCCATCTCCAAAAAGAGGATGAATCCCATTCCCGGCTTGTCTGCGTCGTTGGGTTCGATATTAAAGAGAAGCTCTTTCCCTACACCGACCCGGTGGGCAGGTGGATCAAGATTGGCGCCGACAATTTCTTGGTCGTCGGCTTGGGCGAGAAAAAAGGGAAGCTCCTGGGGACGAGCCAGGATGACTATATCCTCATTCCGATCACGACCTTCGGGAAGATCTACGGCTCGCGTCAGAGTATCGATATCAACGTCCATACGACCTCCCAGGTACAAATGAAGGAGGCTCAAGACGAGGTCCGAACTCTTCTCCGGTCCGCCCGCCATCGCTCCTTCGATGACCCAGATGACTTTTCCTTCCGCACTTCGGAGTCCTTCATCCAGCTCTATAAAAGCGTTACGTCGGGCATCTACTTCGCTATGATCGCCGTCTCTTCCATCGCCCTCCTGGTCGGCGGAATCGTGGTTATGAACATCATGCTCGTCTCGGTCTCCGAGAGGACCAAGGAAATCGGCATCCGCATGGCGGTGGGAGCGCGGCGCCAGGACATCCTCTTCCAATTCCTGATCGAGTCGGCGGTCCTCTCGGGAACGGGGGGGCTGATCGGCATCCTGCTCGGCCTTTCCCTGGCAAAGATTGTCTCGGCCGCTACCTCCCTGCCTTCATCCGTTGACCCCCTCTCCATTCTCGTGGCCATAGCCACGTCCACCTCCATCGGCCTCTTTTTTGGCATTTACCCGGCCAACAGGGCGGCCAAACTGAATCCTGTCGAAGCGCTAAGGTCGGAGCAATGAGAGCGGGCATCCTGGGCGAAATCGTGCACATGGCGGTTGATTCCCTGAAAAGCCACAAGATGCGCTCGTTCCTGACAATCCTGGGCATCGTCATCGGGGTCATGACTGTGATCGCCATGGTCTCCATTATCCAAGGGCTCAACCGTTCCGTCCTTCGGGAGCTCGAATCGGTCGGTTCCGACCTCATCATAGTGGCTAAGTTCGAACCGGGCAGCCAGTTCGTGAGAAGACCCGAGGAAGAGAGGCAGAGAAAGGACCTTACTTATGACGACGCCCTGGCCCTCGAACAGGAAAGCCCGCTGGTCAAGGCCGTCGCCGTCCAGCTCCTGGCCGATATTTTCCAGGGCATCCCCGTCAAGTACCAGAACGTTAAGAGCGAGGAATCCCTCATCCTGGGGATGAACGAACAGTATCCCCAGGTCCTCTCGGTCTACCAACCCCTTTCGGGCCGCTTCCTGAGCGAATCCGATGTCCGACACAGCGCCAGGGTTTGCGTGCTGGGGGCCGATTTGGCCGAGATCCTCTTCCCCCACACTAATCCTTTAGGCAAGGAAATCCGGATCGGCCCGGAATCATTCCAGGTCGTCGGCGTCCTCAAGAAGAGGGGGACGATGTTCGGCCAGAGCCAAGACAATTTCGCCGGCATTCCCGTCACCACACTGATGAAATATTTTCCCTATGACCTGGAACAGCTCCAGATCATCGTCACGCCCAAAAAGCACGGCTATATTCCCGAGACCATCGAGGACATCACTAACATTCTGCGAAAGAGACGCAAGGTCGGATTCGGCAAGGCCAACGATTTCGCTATCTTTACCCAGGACACCATCGTCGGCCTGTATAACCAGATCACCGGAGCAGCCTACCTGGTAATGATCGTCATTTCTTCAATCGGATTGCTCGTCGGCGGTATCGGGGTCATGAACATCATGCTGGTCTCGGTAAAGGAGAGGACCCGGGAAATCGGGATCCGCAAGGCGATCGGAGCGCGCTCCGCCGATATCCTCAAACAGTTCCTGTTCGAAGCCGTCTTCCTCACAGGAACCGGGGGCATCTTGGGTATCGCCATCGGTTACCTGATCGCTTTCCTGGTCAAGGCCGCAACGCCCCTGCCGGCTTCGGTGACTTCCTGGTCGGTCGTCCTTGGGTTCGTCGTATCCGTATCAGTGGGGCTTTTTTTCGGGATCTTTCCGGCTCGAAAGGCCGCCCGCCTCGATCCCATTATCTCCCTCCGCTACGAATAACGGGGGGACAAGCCGTGACACATGGAGCAAAAGAGCAAACGCCTTCTCCAGCCCGGTGTTCTGTTTAGAAAGAACCTTGATTTGGCCTTCCCATGGCCTGTAGAATCCTCGTAACTAATATTTGGCAAATCGACCGAGGACATGGAAGCCCGAGTGTCCGGTCCGGAGGTGCAACGTGTTTCAATATAAATTGAAGAGCCTGGTAATCCTATTTATCGGCCTAATCTTTCTTCTCCGACCCGGAGTTGGCCAGAAGAAAAACAATCGCCCCGACGAACTTTTGAAAGCCCTCGCCGACGAGGTCTCGGGCGAGGAGGCTTTCCAAAATGTCGTCGCTTTGGCCGGCTGGCCCCGGATCAGGACGGAAGACGAGTATACCGGCACATTCTATGAGTCCACTTATGTCCTGGGAAANNAGATCGAATACTTCCCCTGGGAATTCCAGAACTGGGCGCCGGTTGAGGCTGAACTCTGGCTCATCGAGCCGGACCGGGAAATGCTCACCAGCCTGGATCTCGTCCCGCTCTGCCTCATCCAGGACAGCCAGAGCTCCGATGTTCAGGCGGAACTCATCGAGGTCGGTGAAGGCACACGGCCCCGGGATTACGAGGGAAAGGACGTGAAGGGAAAACTCGTTCTCTCCTCCGGTTACGAAGTCCTGGTCAACCACGAGGCCGTCCATCTCCGCGGCGCCCTCGGGATCATCAGCTGCCGCGGCCTCCTTCCCGACGATCAGCCCGATAACGTGGCTTGGGCCAGCTATTCGCGGCTCGTCCGGCAAAGTCCG
>DQHV01000387.1 GCA_003524335.1 Candidatus Aminicenantota bacterium
CGTCCCCTGAAAGCTCGCGTCGAGCAGATCCACGGTTTTTCCGGCCATGCGGACCGGAGCGGCCTTCTTAGCTGGCTCGGCCATTTCCGGCCGCCGCTGCCGGTCCTTTTCCTAACGCACGGTGAGAAAGAGGTCGCCCTCGGCCTGGCCGGGCATCTCCATGAAGAGAAGGGGTTTGATAGCAGCGTACCCGGCTATCGGGACCATTATGAGCTGAAATTTTTCGGAAATTCTTGACATCGACCCGGTTTTCGTTTTATCTATTTTTTGAATTCGATTCCGCCTGCCCCGAACCAATCCGAGGAAGGGAGGCGGAAGGACTCTGACAGGGCTGGAGTGATAGGATGAAGAGGACTAAAGGACCGGGACGGCCTTCTCTCCTGGCCGGAGCGACAGGTGCAGCCTTTTTTCTGGTGGTTGCCGCCTCGGTCGCTTCTCTCCCCTTACTTCTTCCCAGCTGCCGCAAGAGCTCGTCGCCTTCCACCCACACCGTTAAGAGAGACAGGATCCTCATCTCGACGATCAAGCGCGGCCATTTTAAAGAGGCCATTACCGTCACCGGGAAGATCCTGCCGATTAACATCGTCTACCTGGACGCTTTGGAGGGCGGCCGCGTGGACAAGGTCTTCGTGGAAGCCGGTTCGATGGTCAAGCAGGGAGACCAGATCCTCCAACTGACCAACACCAACCTCCTGATGGACATGATGTTCCGGGAGTCCGAGCTTTTCCAGCAGAGCAACAACCTCCGCAACACGCGCCTGTCGATGGAGCAATTCAAGCTCCAACTCAACCAGCAGCTCACCGACATCGAGAACAAGCTGCAGCAGCAGCGCCGGGTTTACGAGCGCTACAAGGAGCTCGAAAAAGACAGCCTGATCTCTCGGCACGAATATGAACTGGCCAAAGACCAGTTTGAGTACCTGGGCAAACAGAAGGAGCTGACCGTCGAAAGCCAGAAGAGCGAGCTGAAGTTTAGGCAGGCCCAGATCGAGGCCCTCGAAGAGTCCTTGAGCCGCATGCAGGCAAACCTGGACATCGTTAAACAGAGACAGGAAAACCTCACCGTCGTCGCTCCGGTCTCCGGGCAGCTGACCTCGCTCGCCGCCTCGGTCGGTGAGTCCATCTCGCCCGGCGCCCGGCTGGGACAGATCGACCAGTGGGACGGGTTCAAGGTTAGGACAAGCATCGACGAGCGGTTCATCGCCCAGGTCAAGCCGAAGGACGTCGGGGAGTTCGACTTCGCCGGCCAATCCTACAAAGTGGACGTCAAGAAGATATATCCAGAGGTCCGCGACGAGAAATTCGAGGTGGACCTCCAATTCCTGGGTGAACATCCCTCCGGGCTTAAGCGCGGCCAGACCCTCCATATCCGCCTGGACCTTGTCGATGCCGCCGAGACGCTGCTCCTGGCGAAGGGTGAATTCTTGCGGTCGTCCGGCGCCAAGTGGGTCTACGTCCTGGATGAATCCGGGAAGGGCGCGGTCAAGAGGAAGGTCCGGGCCGGGCGGCAGACCTCCCAGGTCCTCGAAGTCCTCGAAGGGTTGAGCGAAGGAGAGGGTGTCATCGTCTCGTCCTATGAGAGCTTCAAGAATTGCGAACGCCTGGTCCTGAAGTAAGCCTCATCCTGCCGCCGCGACTTCCGCCGAACCTTCGAATCCGACACGACTGATCATAATAGCCGGACCGTAGAAGGAGGTGTTCGATGATCAAGACGTCCAGTCGCCTCATCCTGGCCAGCCTGTGGATCGGGCTGGCACCGCTGGCCGCCCAGGAATCCAGCAAGTCTCTATCCCTCCAGGACTGCATCCTCATCGCCCTGCGGAACAACCTCGGGATCCAGTCGGCCGTTTTGAGCCCCCTGCTGGCCGATTCGTATCTGGCCTGGGCCAAAGAAAAATTCCTTCCCCGTCTGTCCTTCGGGTTCAGCCGCCAGGACAACAGCTCCGCTTCCTTTTCCTTCATCGATGCCGCCGAAAAAGTCACCAGCCGGTTTAACGACGTGTCCGCTTCCGTCTGGCAGGCCATCCCCACTGGCGGGGCGGTCTCGCTCTCCCTCAGCGGCTACAAGAGCGAGTCCAACCGCAGCTTCCAGACCATCAACCCCCGCTTTGGGAGCACGCTTAGCCTCAGCTTCAGCCAGCCTCTCCTCCGGAACTCCGGGCCGAAGATGAGCCGGCGCGACATTGTTATCTCCCAGAACAACAAGGATATCTCGGAAAGCCAGCTCCAGTCCGTCCTCCTGGACACGGTTTTCAGCGTGGAGCAGGCCTACTGGAACCTCATCTATGCCATCGAGAACCTCAAGGTCAAGCAGCAGTCCCTGGACTTGGCCAGAGACCTGCTGTCCAAGAACAAGAGGGAGGTCGAGGTCGGCATGGTGGCGCCGATCGAAGTCCTGAGCGCGGAGGCCGAGGTGGCGACCCGCGAGGCCGATATCCTCCAGGCCGAGATCGCGGTCACCAACAGCGAGGACCTCCTCAAGACCATCATCAATATCGAGGCCGAAGAGGGGAGCGGCCTGGTCCAGATCGTACCTTCAGACCAGCCGACCCAAGAGGCCAGGGTAGTCAGCCTGGACGAAGCCCTCAAGACAGCCCTCGACATGCGGCCGGACCTCCAAGCCACCCGGGTCGGGTTGAAAAATAAGGAGCTCAATGTCGTTTACGCCAAGAACCAAATCCTTCCCGACCTGAACCTCTACACGTCCTATTGGAGCCCCGGCATCTCGGGGACGCAGCTTCTCTATTTAGACAATAACCCCTTGACCGGAGTCGTGGTCGGAAGAATCCCAGGCGGAGCCGGTGCCGCCCTGAGCGATGCCCTGGGTCTCAGATATGAAAACTGGTCCGTCGGGATTCAGCTCAGCGTTCCGGTGTCAATCTTTACGTCCCGTGCCCAGTACGAGGCCTCGAAGATCGGCTACGAGCAGTCGCTGGTCGAACTGGCGAACCTGGAGCAACGGATCTTCCTGGAGATCCGGACGGCGGTTCGGGCGACAGAGATCAACTTCAAGCGGGTGCTGGGCTACCGGGCGGCAGGGGATCTCGCTGAGAAAAAGCTGGAAGCGGAAGAGAAAAAACTCAAGGTCGGCCTATCGACCAACTACGTCGTCCTCCAATACCAGAGAGACCTGGCCGACGCCAAAACCGCCGAGCTCAGGGCCCTGATCGAATACAACCTGACGTTGGCCTATCTCGACAAATCGCTGGGTACGGGGCTCCAAAATAAGAATATCGTATTCTCCAGCCGGCAAAGGGCCGAAGCGAAGACCTAGAAACCGGACTACTGAAGAACGACGGACTTCGTTTTGTACCCGCCTTTGAGCGATATGAATCCCGGAGCTCCTGTCCTATAATGAAAAAGCTAACGCCAGTTAGTATAACCGAGGAGGAGAGATGAGCACTCGAACGGCCCGGAACGGAAGATGGCTGGCCTATTTATCAATCGGCGCCCTTTTGATCCCTTCACTGGCGAGTGGGCAGAGCGCCGACAAGGTCGGAAGCCTTTTCGAAAAGATGTCCTGGCGGGGTATCGGCCCGGCGGTGATGGGGGGCAGGACCGTGGATATCGAGGCCGTCGAGAAGAAACCCTGGGTTATCTACGCGGCCATCGGGCCGAGCGGAGTCTGGAAGTCGGAGAGCGCCGGCGTAGCTTGGAGCCCGGTTTTTTTCAAGGAGTCCACCGTATCCGTCGGTGACGTCACCATCGCTCAGTCCCACCCGGATATCGTCTGGGTAGGAAGCGGTGAGTCCACCTGCCGGAACAGCGTCACCATCGGCGATGGCGTTTATAAAACGACTGACGGCGGGAAGACCTGGACGAACATGGGTCTCAAGGAGACCCGGCACATCAGCCGGATCATCATCAATCCCGGGGACCCCAACATCGTTTATGTTGCCGCCATGGGCCATCTTTGGGGGCCCAATGCCGACCGGGGCATTTTCAAGACGAGCGACGGCGGCAAGACCTGGAAAAAAGTCCTCTATGTCAACGAAAACACGGGCTGCGCCGACCTGGCCATGGACCCGTCCGACAGCCTGATACTCTACGCCGCCGCTTATGAGCACCGCCGGCAGCCCTATTTTTTCTCCAGCGGCGGTCCGGGAAGCGGCCTCTATAAGACAGTTGACGGCGGAGAGACCTGGACGCGGCTGACCAAGGACCTGCCAGAGGGAACCCTGGGACGGATCGGGCTCGATGTCGCCCGCAGCACCCCCGGGGTGGTCTATGCCTTGATCGAGCACAAGGAAGGCGGGGTTTGGCGGTCCGAAGACCGTGGCGAGAGCTGGAAGCGGATGTGCAACACCGAGACGTATAGGCGGGTCAACACGCGCCCGTTTTATTACAGCCACATCCGCGTCGACCCCACGAATGACAAGGTCGTCTATGTACAGTCCACCGGTTTTCACGTCTCTACTGATGGCGGCCAGAAGTTCAAGGCCATCGGCGCCGGCATCCATTCCGACCACCATGCGCTCTGGATCGACCCCTCCAACCCTCTCCATCTCATCGCCGGGAATGACGGCGGAGTCGATATCTCCCATGACGGCGGCAAGACCTGGCTGCCCGTCCAGAGTATGGACCTGGCCCAGGTCTACCAGGTCGGGTACGATATGCGCCGGCCTTACTATGTGTACTGCGGCCTCCAGGACAACGGGAGCTGGGCCGGCCCGAGCGCCACGCCCGACGTCGGAGGGATTGCCAACGACGATTGGGTTTTCATCGGCGGCGGAGACGGCTTTTTCACCCAGGCTGATCCCAATGACCCGAACACCGTGTACGGCAACTCGCAGCTGAACGGTCTCTACCGCTATGATTGGCGGATCCTTAAGAACAAGGCGATCCGGCCGACGGCGGGGTTGGCCGATCCACCCTTCCGGTTCAACTGGAACTCGCCCATCCATATATCCCCTCATGATTCGAACACCGTTTTTACGGGCGGCCATTTTCTCTTCAAGTCTCCCGACCGGGGAGTGACCTGGGAGATCATCAGCCCGGACCTTACGACCAACGACCCGGAGAAGCAGAAGGACTCGGGAGGCCCCATCACGCTGGATAACAGCGGCGCGGAGATGCACTGTACAATCACCACGATCGCCGAATCTCCGCTATAGAAAGGGACGATCTGGTGCGGGACGGACGACGGCAACCTGCAGATCACGCGGGACGGCGGGAAGACCTGGAGCAATATCATCGGCAACATCAAAGGGCTTCCCAGGAACACCTGGTGCTCGCGGTTGGAAGCCTCGCAGTTTGACGCCGGAACAGCCTACGCCGCCTTCGACGGCCACCGGACCGACGACTATGCCACCTATGTGTACAAGACGACGGACTACGGCAAGGCCTGGAAATCCATCAAGGGAAACCTCCCCTTCGGATGGGTCCATGTCGTTCGCGAAGATGTCAAGAACAAGGACCTTCTTTTTGTGGGGACCGAATTCGGCATCCAGGCCTCCCTGGACGGCGGTTTTTCCTGGTTCTCGCTAAAAAACAACCTGCCGACCGTGGCCGTCCATGATATCGCCGTGCATCCACGGGACAACGATCTTATCATCGGGACACACGGCCGCGGCGTCTGGATTCTGGAAGAAATCTCCTACCTCCAGGAGATGACGCCTGAAGTCCTCGCCTCGCCCGTCCATCTCTTCAACGTCCGGCCGGCAATGGCCTATTACCAGTCGGCCAGGCGCGAATCCTTCACCAAGCCCGCATTTGCCGCCAAGAATCCTCTGTACGGCTTGGCTGTAACCTCGTATCTCCAGGCGAAGCCGAAGGAAAAGCCGAAGGTCTCGATCCTGAACGCCGACAACGAGCCTGTCTTCGAATTCAACCTGAACATAAGGGAAGGGATCCAACGGGACTACTGGAACCTCCAAACAGTGCCCAAGACCAAGGAGGGGATGAAGATCACACCGCCGGCGATAGGAGTCATGGCCCTGCCGCTTGTCGCTCCCGGAGAATTCACCGTAGAACTCAGCGTGGACAGCCAGAAATTCCGCACAGCGGCTTCCGTTCAGGCGGACCCTCGGTTCCAGATAACCGAAGCGGACCTCACGGCGCAACACGAAGCGCTGGCAGAAATCCTGGCCATGTCGAAGAAAATGGGTTTGGCGATCACGGCGGCGACCAACATCCGTCGCCAGCTCGACACCCTCGGCCAGGACCTCAAGAAGGAAGGCCGTGTCGAAACTGCTCTAGGCGGATCCATTCGAGCCTTTTCGGAAAAGTTTCGGGCCGTCGAGGAGCAGGTCGTCCCCAAGGAATTCGGCTCCTCCCTGATGACCCGGGAGCTGGCCCTGCGCGGAGGCTCGCTCAACCAACAGATTATGATGCTCGGGATGTCGATCAGCGGTTTTCCCGCCGCACCGACAAAAACAGAACATTTCCAGCTTGAACAGGTCAAACGGCAGGTCGAAGGCTTGGTCGGTCAGATAAACCGGATCATCCGGGAGGACATTCCCGCCCTCAACCAGGTGCTCGAGCAGGGCAAACTCAAACCTTTGAAGGCGCCTGAAGAAGTGAAGCTCTAGGGCCAGGGCAGCTGCCGCATCGTCGGCGAGAGGCCGTTTGCCTGTCAGGGCCAGCCGGCGAATTCAAGGGCCTGGATGAAATAGTCCTGGAACTCCCGGTCGGAGGCCAGCGATACGTAGCGGATCCTCTGGACGAGGGTTTCGATCTCCTCCCGCTTCTCCTTGGCCACGAGGAGCAGACGGGCGCCGGCGAGCGAAGCGTTGCCGATGAACATGACGCGCCTCTCGTCCATCCGGGGAAGAAGCCCGATGGCCATACTGTTCCTGATGTTGAGATAGCTGCCGAAGGCGCCGGCGATAAAAACCCCGTCCAGCATTTCGACAGACAGGCCGTTGGCTCTGAGCATCAGCCGGATGCCGCCCTTGATCGCGGCGCAGGCAAGCTGCATCTGCCGGACGTCGTCCTGAGTCAGGACGATGCCCGCGGCCACGGGAAGTTTTTTAGTCGGTTTCTGGATGGCTCCGCCCGGGGCGATCTCCCCCCGGGCGAGAAAGATGGCCATGAGGTCGATAAGCCCGGTCCCGCAGACGCCTTGGGCCGGGCTGCCGCCGATCGTCGAAGTCTGGATGGAACCGCTATCCTCAGCCCGGTAGATGGCCCCCGGAAGGGCCGGCATT
>DQHV01000170.1:0-8934 GCA_003524335.1 Candidatus Aminicenantota bacterium
CCAAGCTGGAAAGCGCCGAATTCCTAAACCAGGCGGCCGAGGGAAAAGAATAGGATCAACGTTTTTTTCCTGTACTCCGCATGGCGGCCCGGCCAGGGGCCTCCGTTAGTTTTTTCAGGTTCAGAAGCCGCTCTGCCGCCGTCCGGGTCAGGATTTCTTTCTCCACCGCGATGGTCCGGACCGTCTTATCCGTTTTCAGGGCTTCCCGGGCGATCTCGGCGGTGCGGGCGTAGCCGAGCTTTGGGGAGAGCGCTGCGGCCAGGCCGAGGCTCTTTTCGGCGTATTCCAGGCACCGCTCCTTGTTCGCTCTGATTCCCTCGAGGCACTTTGTCTTGACCAATTCGAGGGCGTTCCCCATGATCTCGATCATCAGCTGGAGGTTGAAGGCTACGACGGGCATCATGACGTTAAGCTCAAGCTGGCCGGCCTGAGCCGCCCCGCACAATGCCAGGTCACAGCCCATCACCTGGTAACAAACCATGTTCATCATCTCGAGCATCGACGGATTGACCTTGCCGGGCATGATGGACGAGCCTGGCGCGACCGCCGGAACGGTGATCTCCCCCAAACCTGTGCGCGGGCCCGAAGCAAGAAGCCGAAGGTCGTTGGCGAGCCGGTTGAGTTCAACGGCCAGGCCGCGCAGCGCCGCCGAGACCTCGACAAACGGCCTCATGCTCTGCATCGCCTCCATCAGGTCGTCGGACGGCCTGAACTTAAGCCCGCTCATCCGGGCAAGATGCCTGACTACCCGCTCCCGGTAGCCGGGCGCTGTGTTCAGCCCGGTGCCAACGGCGCTGCCCCCGATGCCCAGTTCGAGAAGCGATTGGCCTGCCTTATCAATGAATTTTCCACATTTGCCCAAGGCCCTGGAATAGGCCCTGAACTCCCGGCCCAGCCGGACCGGCGCGGCATCCTGGAGGTGGGTCCTCCCCGATTTCACGATAGGATCAAATTCCCTGGCTTTGTCCAGAAAGCTCGCCTCGAGCCCTCCCAATTTTGGCAGGAGATGCTCCCACAGAAGCACCGCCGCCCCCAGACGCATGGCCGTCGGATAGACATCATTCGTGCTCTGTCCCATGTTGACGTGGTCGTTGGGATGAACGAGACGGTACTCTCCCCTTCTCCCACCCATGATCTCCCCCGCCCGGTTAGCGACGACCTCGTTGACGTTCATATGGAAGGATGTGCCCGCTCCCATCTGGAAGACGTCCACGATGAACTGGTCAACGAATTTTCCGCCGCTGATCTCATCACAGGCCCGGACTATCGCCGCCGCCCTTCTTTTCTCCAGCCGGCCGAGTTCGGCGTTGGCCAGAGCCGCGGCCTTCTTAATCATGGCCGTCGCCCTGACCATCTCCGGATGCGCCCTCAGCCCGCTGACCGGGAAATTTTGCGCCGCCCGGACGGTCTGGATACCGTAATACGCACCGGCCGGGACCTTCACCTTTCCCAAGAAATCAAATTCCTGTCGAGTCCTCTTATCCCGCGTCATTCTGACCATCGCTCCTTATCTCTTTATCCGGCTAAAGCCGAAGACTTCGCCTCAACCCCGATATCTCTTGCCCGCCTCCAAGTTTCTGTCTGCTCCTATTTTATTTGGGCGATCTTATTGTTTGTACCCAGAAGCAGGATCTTGGGCATGAAGAACTCGGTTTCCTCTTCGTCCAAAATCACATAAGAAACGATGATCAGCGTGTCGCCGACTCGGGCCCGACGGGCCGCGGCCCCGAAAACGCCCACCTTCCCCGAGCCCTTCTCCCCCTTGATGAGGTAGGTCGAAAACCTCTCCCCGTTGGAGACATTGTAGATATGGACTTTTTCGTAGGGCAGCATGTCGGCCGCCGTAATCAGTTCCTCATCGAGAGACAGGCTTCCCTCATAATTGATATCGGTTTCCGTCACCCGGGCAGGGTGGATTTTGGCCTTGAGCATGATTCTTTTCATTTCTTGTTCCTCGTCGACCCAAGGATCTCATTATCGATCAATCTCGTCTTCCCGATGTAAACAGCCAGGGCGACGAGCGCCTCGCCGTCGATCCGTTCTACCGGCTCGAGAGAGCTGGGATCGACGATCTCCACGTAATCGATCCTGGCCAGACTTTCAGCGGCGATGGCGCTTGATAGGCGCTCCCGGATCGGGCCGGCCGCCCGCTCCCCATTCTCNNAACATCCGGCGGGCTTCCCCGAGGCTGCTGGACAAAACGAGGGCGGCCCGGCGCTCTTCGGCGCTGAGGTAGGCGTTCCTGGAACTCATCGCCAGTCCATCCGGCTCCCGGATGATGGGCATCGCCCTGATTTCCATATCGGCGTTCAAGTCCTGCACCATTTTCTGGAGGATGACAACCTGCTGGGCGTCTTTCTGCCCGAAGAAAGCATAATCCGGCCGGACGATGTTGAACAGCTTCAGGACGACCGTCGCCACCCCCCTGAAATGGCCCGGCCGCGAGCGGCCGCAGAGCTTGTCCTGGAGCCCAGCGACCTCGACCGAGGTCCGGTATCCTTCCGGGTACATCTCCCGGTTCTCGGGGAGGAAAAGGATATCGACGCCTTCCTTTTCGAGCAGAGCCGCATCCCGCTCCGGGTCCCTGGGGTATCGGCGGAAATCCTCTTGGGGACCGAACTGCAGTGGGTTGACAAAGATACTGACCACAGTCACATCAGCGCTCTTTCGGCTCTCCCTTACCAGGCTCAGATGGCCTTCGTGCAGATACCCCATTGTCGGGACGAATCCGATGGTTTTTCCCTTCGCCCGCGCCTCAATGGCAGAGGCCTTCATCCCGGCGATTGTGTTCACCGTCCTCATCTTTCGGCTCGCCTTTTCCGATGATAGGAATGTGTCTCGTCCGGAAAAACCCCTGTCCTGACTTCTTCGGCGTATGTCCTGACCGCCTGGCCGATGACCGTCTGCAGGTCCGCGTATCGCTTCACGAACTTCGGGTTGTACCCTGTTGAGTACCCCACCAGGTCGTGAAAAACGAGGACCTGCCCGTCGCAGTGCGGCCCGGCGCCGATCCCGATGGTCGGAATCTTCAGCTTCGCGGTGACCCTTGCGGCCAGCTCTTGCGGGATGCACTCCAGGATGACGGCGAAGACACCGGCGCGCTCCAGGTTCTGAGCATCAGCGCAGATTGTCCGGGCCTCCCCGGTTTCCTTTCCTCTGACCTTGAACTGGCCCAGGTGGTGGATGGACTGGGGCGTCAACCCGACATGCCCCATGACCGGGATCTCGGCTTCGACCATGGCCTCGATGAGCCTCAGCCTCTTCTTCGAGGCGCCCTCGATCTTGATCCCCTTGGCGCCGGCTTCCTTGAGAAACCGGGAGGCATTGGCAATGGTCAGCTCCTCGGTCTGGTGGAAGGAAAAATATGGCATATCGCCGATGACCAGGGCCCGGCGCACCGCCCTCGTGACGGCCTTAGTGTGATGGATCATCTCATCCATGGTCACGGGAATGGTGTTCTTGTAGCCCAGCACGACCATGCCCAGGGAATCGCCCACCAAGACAATGTCGACGCCGGCCTCATCCAGGATCAGGGCGGTGGGATAATCGTAGGCCGTCAACGCAACGATCTTTTCCCCCCGCGCTTTCTTCTTCAGAAGATGCGGTATGGTCACCGCTCGGTCCGTTGGGTCAGACATGTTCGTTCCTTTCTCCCCATCCCGCCTCGACCGCGGGATTGAGGTAAAGTCATACTCTCACATGTTCCATTATATCTATTTTTTCCGGGAATCCCTATGAGCATAGCTCTCCGGCACATAGTACAGGGGCCCCTTTTTTACCTGGCCGGCCTTGGCGGCGATATCGGCGATCTCCTCTTCCTTCGTCAGGTCAAGCTCGTCGGCCTTGACGACGAGCAGGGGCGCGGCCTGATAGTTGAAGAAAAAATAGTCGAACGCCTCGACCAGGTCTCCCAGGTACTTTTCCGAGATGCTCTTTTCCACGGAGTTGCCGTCCCTGGCGATCCGCTTGAGCAGCGTGGGATGGGAAATCTGGAGATAGATAACCAGGTCAGGCCGGGGAAGCCTCTCTGTCAGGATTCCGTAGATCCGATCATAGACGACCAGCTCATCATCGCTGAGCGTCTGATAGGCATAAATCTTGTCTTTCTCGAAGAGGTAATCGCAGATCACTCTCTCTTCAAACAGGTCCCGCTGGGAGAGCTTGAGCTGCTGGTGGTAGCGGTTGATTAGGAAGACAAGCTGGGTTAGGAACGAAGCTCCCTCCTTCTCATCGTAAAATTCCTTCAGGTAGGGATTATCCGGCCGGTCGAGGACGACTCGGCCGCCGACGAGCGAGGCCAGGACCTGGGCCAGCTTCGTTTTTTGAGATTTCGGCACACCTTCTATCGCGATATGCTGAAACGGAAGGTCGGCCTTGATCATCATATGAGGCCGGGATCCAGCCGGCAGATCAATTCATAACCGATTACGGGGGATGAGTCAATCACCCCGCCTTCTTCGGCTCCTCGACCGGGATGATGATCCAGGCGATCAGGTAGAAGATCACCATCGGGATGATCGCGGTAACCAGGGAGATGGCGACAAAGACCAGCCGGATCAGGGTCACATCGATTTCGAAATAATCCCCCAGGCCCCCGCAGACCCCGCCGAGCATCTTCCGTAATGGCGAGCGGTAAAGTCTCTTTTCCATGACCGTCCTCCTATCTTATTCTACGTCTTAGCCATAAAATTGTTCAACTTGCCCAAGGAGCACCATATGGTGCCGACTTCAAGCGCGCCCGGGGCCGGAAAAATCTTAAGCCCTGGAGCAGACGGGGCAGGCCGGGTCCTTTTCAACGCTGATGATCTCGAAGGAAAGGCTGGCGCCGTCGTAAATCAAGAGCCGACCTTGAAGAGAGGGATTCTGGCCAAGGGTCCATTTCACGACCTCGCCGGCCTGAATCAGCCCGATGGCCCCTGGCGTCACACCCCAGACCGGAACCCGGTCTGGTTTGAAGGCGCCGGGACGCAACAGGCAGGCTAAGCAGGCGGTCTGAGGGGGATGGAAGAACCCGGCATACCCCTGCCAGCCTTGAACGGCGCCATAGACATAGGGGATGCCCCGGAGAACGGATTCCTGGTTGAGGATGAACCGGGGTTCCAGGCTATCCAGTCCGTCCACGATGACCTGACATCCCGCGATGATCTCGGCAGCATTCCGGGAATCCAGGTAAGCGTTGTGCCGGACAATGGCAACGGACGGGTTTAGAGCGCCGATCCGACGGCTTGCTTCTTCGACCTTAAGGAGGCCGAGGGAGGATTCAGAATAGAGCATTTGCCGGTTGAGGTCGGAGAGCTCAACCCTGTCCCCGTCGCAGAGATGGAGCCGGCCGATTCCCGCTGCGGCCAGATAGAGGGCCGACGCGGAGCCGAGACCTCCCAGGCCGACGACAAGCACGTTCGCCTGCTTGAGCTTCTCCTGGTTCCAGCCGGGGATGAGCACCTGCCGGCTGTAGCGTTCTTTTTCCTTGTCCGAAAGCATGTCCGGCCTGCTATCCTCCCGATACGGGAGGCTGAAGCGTGATGATATCCCCTTCCGAAGGGGTATAGTCGAGCCTCTTCAGTTGGCCGTCTTTGAAAGCGAAGGCGACAAACGCCGGGCTGATGCCGATTCCAATCAGGATGTCGCTCAGAGGTTTGCCCGCTTCCGTTTCTACTCGCCGGGTGAAATGATCGACATCCGGCTGGAGCTTGGACCTCAGCTCACCGCCGGCCTTGAGATAGATGACCATTTGGCTGTCCTCTCCCCGGCCTTCGGCTAGAAGGCCTTGGGCTTGTATTTCTCTCCCCGCACGGGCGGTATCCCTCCCGGAATCGGTTCTCCCAGGAAACCGAGCTTCTCCAGGTTATCGGCGGCATAGTCGATTCCGAGGTCTTGGAGGAGCTCCCGGGTCGGGTTCCCCTTCTTATCCCAGCCTCGCGCGGCATAGTACTCGTCCAGCATCTGGTCGATTTGGGCCAGGCTCAGTCCCTTGCCCTTCCCCGGTCCGCTGGGGATCTTGTCTTCCCAAGCGCGGGCGGGCGGATAATCAAAAGCGCGGCCGTTGTCGCGGTTGCGTTCCATATAATGACAGCGGTTGAGGTTCCAAATCATCTCGGACGTCCGCAAGGCCTGGTCGACGCTGATTCCCCAGCCGGTGATATGATTCAGCGATTCGACGATCTCCTCGGGCGTGATATCGAGCTCTCCCCAGAAAAGACGGCAGATGCACCAGGTATCGAAGAGGGGCCGGATGTGCTGGAGATAGACGACGATCTTGGCTCGGCCCTCGACCCGCTCTCTTCCCTCGGCCATGTCGACCGTGATCGTCCAGGAGCGGTTATGATGGGCACCGATGTCGGCGGTCATGTAGGACAGGAGCATTCCCGGCGCCCAGCGGCCGTCATAGCCGGACATCTCCTGACCCTTGACCTGCATGGCGAACTTCTCCGAGCCTCGACCGATCTTGGCCGCTGCCCGTTTTGTGCCCCCGGCAAACCAGTCCCCTACGCCCCGCCTGTGGGCCACCATATCGAGAAAGTGCTCGACGTCATCGACCGAGCCCCATTTCAGGGTATGGCCTTCGAGGTCTTGCTCCTTGATCAAACCCCTCTGGAAGCACTCCATGGCAAAGGCGATAACCCCTCCCCCGGACATGGAGTCCAGGCCCAGGTTGTCGAGGAGCCAATTGATGTAGGCCACATGGTTGATGTCCTTCATGCCCAGGTTGGAGCCGCAGAGAGAGCCGGTCTCGTACTCGGGCCCTTCCAGATGGACCTCCGGCTTGCCGGGGATTACGGCTTTGGTGTACTTGCCGCAGTTCATCCAGCAGCCGAAGCAGGCCTTATCGGTGATCAGGCATTTCTCGACAAGCTGGTCTCCGTCGATCTTATCGATGTCCTCATAAAAGGTCGTCTGGAAATTGTAGGCCGGAATGACGGCGTTGGCGTTCGACCACTGGATGAAGAAGGCCGTGCCGTATTTCTGCCAGGGGACCATGTTGGGGTGCTTCTGAGTCCGGAGGATGATTCCCGTCACCTGCTTCTCCAGGGAATCCAGGTCCTTGACCTGAATGGACTTGTTGCCGCGCACGGCAATTGCCTTTAGCTTCTTTGATCCCATGACCGCGCCCTGGCCGGTCCGGCCGGCCTGGCGGCCGAAGTCGTGGGTGATGCAGGAAAAGAGGATTCCGTTTTCGCCGGCAGGGCCGATGGTGGCGATCTCGAAGTCCTCGCCGAGGTCATCTTTGAGCTTTTTCTCGCAGTCGAGGGATTTCAGGCCCCAGTAGCCGGAAGCATCCCGCAGTTCAATGGTTTCGTTGTCTATGAAGAGGTACACAGGCTTGGGAGAAACGCCCTCGAAAATGATCAGGTCATAGCCGGCGAACTTGAGGGTGGGGCCGAGATGCCCTCCCATATTGGAGTCTCCAGGGCCGTTGGTCAAGGGCGAGACAGAGCCGAATTCCACCTTGGAGCCGGCGGGGATATAGCAGCCGCTCATGATGCCGGCGTTGACGATAAAGATATTTTTCGGTCCGAGGGGGTCGGCGTCCCGAGGGACTTCATCATACAGAATCTTCGCTGTGATCCCCCTTCCGCCGTGCCAGCGGCGGTAGAGCACCTCGTCGGTGGGAAGGCGCCGGATATCGCCCGTGTTCAGGTTGATCCGCAGAGTGGTTCCAGCCAAGCCGTTGGCCATCTCAAGCTTCCTTGGCTTCCTGGGAAGCTGCTCTTTCCCACTTCACCAGGGCTCCGGTATTGCAGAGTTCCGTGCACAGCATGCAAAAATCGCAGATGATGACGAAATCATGATCGGGATGCCGGAAAACGACCCCGACAGGACATGCGGGAACGCACTCGCCGCAATTTGTGCACTTGTCTTTATCAACGATGTAGGCCCCGGAAGCGACGCGGCTTATCGCCCCTTCCGGGCAGACCTCCTCGCATTTCCCGCACTGCGTGCAAACGAAGGGCCGGTACTTGCCGGGGTCCGGGAATTTCGCTTCGACACGGAGAGCCGCTTTCTTGGGGTTGATTTCGCGGAAATGCTCGATGGTGCAAATCTGGAGACAGAGGCGGCAGCCCGTGCACTTGTCCCTGTTGACTTTAATCCTCATGATCGCCTCCTCAGTCTGCCATCCGGCCCGGGGTCCAGAGAATGACCAAGCCTCTTCATCGTTTTTTTCTCCTTTTGCCACCGTGGGGGCGCCGGTCAGACGGCCATTCCGGCTGGCTCTCCAGGAACCCGGCGATCTCTTTCACTTGCGAATGGCGAAAAATAGGTCGGACGCCTCCCTCTCCCTGATCGGAGACGACCGCGATAAGCTCCCCGGCCGGAATCATCCGCCCAGGCCGGTCATTTTTCCCCAAGACTTCGATCTTCTTGAAATCCTTCTTGGCGCGTCCTCCTTCGACCAGAAGTATATCGATATCCTCGAAATGGCTTCGGGCCAAGGTGGAGAAATCAGTAGGCAGGCCGTTTCTTTTGATAACGGCCGTCGCCTCAGAAGAAACCAAGGCGACGCCGTCTGCCCCCGCCTCGAAGAACCTCCGGGAATCTTTTCTCCTGGGGTCCAAGGAAAATCCATGAGGACAGTGCTTGACGACAGCCACCGTATGACCGCGCTTCTTCAGCTCCGGGATGAGCCGGGCGAGCAAACGGGTTTTTCCGCTGCCGGAATTCCCCACGAAAGAAATCGCCTTCATCGACTTATGCCAAAAAAGAGGCCACCTATTTCTCAGCCAAGAAGGGATACCGATAGTTAGTCGGCGGGTTCAGGTTCTCCTTGACCGCACGGGCNNTCGGCTTGTCATTGATGTAGAAGTTCCCGGCGGCATGACGCAGCGCGATAAAGGCCTCGACAATCGGCTTCCTCTCGGTGGAGATGATGCTCCCGGTCAGGGAATATACTGAAGTGCGGTCGCAAATCTCGAGAGTCTTTGAGAACTCGGCCGC
>DQHV01000170.1:8969-9118 GCA_003524335.1 Candidatus Aminicenantota bacterium
TCAGGATGACCGTCGGCTCGATGAAATAGCCCTTGGACTTGTCGTACCCGCCGCCGGCAATAATCTGAGCCTCGCTCGACTTCTTGGCATACTCGATGTACTCGACGATGCTGTCAAAGGCCGCGGCATCGATGACCGCGCCCATGAAG
>DQHV01000171.1 GCA_003524335.1 Candidatus Aminicenantota bacterium
CCCCGGCTGCTTTGGGATATGAGTGCGGACGACCGGTACAAGAACCCGGGCTATCCCATCTACCGGGTGCTGCCGACTGGGGTCTATGCGGTCCTGCAGCAGGACGACTGGATCTATCTACGTGTNNCGTTGAAAGGAACGGCGGAGGGAGAGGCGAGCTGGGCGTCGACATCGCGCTCCATTACAAAGTTCCCCAATCCGACCCCCCAGCTCAGCGGAATTACAAAGCGCCTCGTGACCTACACTCGAGCTGACGGCATTCCGCTGTCGTTCATGCTCTATCTGCCTCCGGGCTACAAGGAAGGCACTCCTCTGCCCACGATGCTCTGGGCCTACCCGCTCGATTACACCGAGAAGGGAGTCGCCGGACAGATCGAGGGGTCCTCCAAGCTGTTCACGACTTTAAGGGGCAACTCCGAGCTCTTCTTCCTGCTCCAGGGATACGCGGTGCTGGATGACGCCGCGATGCCCGTGGTCGGCCTTCCGGAGACCGCCTATGACACTTTTCCAGAGCAGATCGTCGCGAATGCCAAGGCCGCGATAGATAAGGCGGTTGAGTTAGGGGTGACGGACCCGGAGAGGGTCGGCGTCGCCGGTCNNAAGATCAACGAGCCGCTTCTCCTCATCCACGGGGAACTGGACCAGAATCCGGGGACGGTCCCGATGCAGTCGGAAAAGCTGTACGAGGCCGCGCGTGGAGTCGGAGCGACGGTGCGCCTCGTCATGCTGCCCTATGAGAGCCATGGATACGCGGCGCGGGAATCGATCGAGCACGTGCTCTACGAGATGCTGAACTGGTTCGACAGCTACGTGAAAAACGCCAAGCCGCGNNCGAGGGCCGCGGCTGCGCCGATATTTTCTTCCATGTCATCGATAAAGACGCAGGAGGCGGGCGGCGCGCCCGCCTTTTTAAGGGCCTCTTGGTAGATCTTGGGGTCCGGCTTGAGTGCCCGGACCTCATAGGAAAGGACATAGTCATCGAAGAAAAGGAGGTCGGGGAAATGCGCCCGCACGAACCCGAAGCGCAGGGGGTCGGTGTTCGAGAGGAGAATGAGTTTGTACCGTCCCTTGAGCCTCTTGTACAGATCGATGACCGGCTGATTGCGGGAGAAGACATCGACGTAGGCGGGGACGAACTCATCGTAGCCGATGCGGGCGCCGAGAAGACCGATGGCCCGCTCGTAGAACTGATGCGGCGTTAGGGCGCCCTGGTCGAAGAGCTCGATAAACTCTATGCTCCGGTGGACGATCTCCCGGATCTCATCGACCGACTTCGAGCAGTAGGGCATCATCTTCCGGTAAAAGACCTTGTTATCGAACCAAACCACGACTTTTCCGAGGTCGGATANNGGAAATTGATATGGTGTCCCCAATTATCGTCGGCCGACCGGCGTCAGACTTCCGCGGGACTGAAATCGGGCCTCCGTGTCATTCAGGTTTGAGTTGTCGGCTGTCGAGACCCGACCCCTATTTACGTGATCCCTATTTGTACCGCCGGCCGCGCTTGATGACGATATCCACGCGCTGAAGCAGGTTGATGTAACGCAGGACATCCCCGCGCACGGCGATGATATCCGCGTACTTCCCTTCACTCACCGTCCCGACCTGATCGTCCACCTTCATCTGGACGGCCGGCCAATAGGTCGCCGCCCGGATGGCCTCCAGCGGATCGACCCCGAGCCTGCTGACCCAGATGTCGATTTCGTTCCAGGTGGATTGGCTGTGAAAGAGCATCGGAACGCCGCTGTCCGTCCCGATGAGGAGGACAAGTCCGGACTCCCGGAGCTGCTGGAACTTGCGGGCCAAGGTGGGGATCCGCTGGGGCGTGATCTGATAGTAGGACAGCCGGTCCGGATGCGTGAAGGAATCGCGGATGTCCTTGACGATGTCTTCCGGCAGCCCCTCGTAGCAGGACGGGTCATCCAATATCTCGGGGTTGTCCCGGACGTAGCTGTAATTCCAGAGGGGGCTGATGGTCGGCGTCCAGAAGAGAGGCCCGAGGCTCATCCGCGCGGTGCGCTCCTTGATCATGGCCATGACGTCGGCCGGATACTCCGGCGCAGCGGCCAGTCCCGTGTGTTCGAGGCAGTCTGCTCCCAGTTCGAGCGCCCGCCGGATTTCGTCCGGTCGGTGGGCATGGACGACTACGGTCTTGCCGTTCAAGTGAGATTCATCGATCACGGCCTTGACTTCCTCGCGGGTCATCTCGTCCTGGTCGATCAGCTTGATGAAGTCCACACCGGCCTTCACCAGGATCTGGACTTTTTCCCGGGCGTCTTTTTCGCCCTTGATCCCCCAACGGTAGAGCTCTTCGCCCGGGTAGGGTTCGTGCTGCAGGAACGGGCCGCAGACGTAGAGAGTCGGCCCCGGAAGTTTCCCCGAGTTGACGGCTTCGCGCACGGCCAGGACATCGTCGAGCGGAGCGCCCACTTCCCGGGCGCTGGTGACTCCGGCCAGCAGCAGTTGTTTCGCCGAAGCCGGCATGATGACATCCCTGAACTTGGACACATAGGTCTTATCCCAGTGCGCATAGTTCGTGTGCCCGTTGATCATCAGGTGCACATGCGCATCCCACAGCCCCGGGAGCACGGTCATCCCCTCGGTGGAGATCACCTCTGTGCCGCGTGGGATTTCTATGGTCCCGACCGTGCCGATGGCTTTGATCCGTTCCCCTTCGATGATCACGACCGAATCACGGATGGGCCGGCCTCCATAGCCGTCGATGAGCGTCCCTCCGACGAGCGCGAGACGCCGGACGGGCGATGCAAACGCGAGGGCTGGGGCCGATAACAAAATTAAGCACGCCCAAACGAATATGGACTTATTTCCGGATTTCATGAGCTCACCTCCTCTCTATTTAGAGACAGCCAATTCCTCATTCCGGACCTGCGAGATCCGGTGCGGAGAATTTCAGCAATTATATGCCTGGCAGCGAATTGGATATTTGTGCTCTTTGTTGGAAGGGTGGCACCTTGGGGAGCGTCCCTAAGCTTGGGCTTTGCTGGTCGGGAGCTCGATGCCCACGTTCTCCTTTTTGGCGGCGGCCTTGAGCAGAAGCGCAAACACCAGCCCGACGAACCCGAGCGAGGCGAACATCACGATGGTGTGGGTGTAGTCCCCGTCCGCCATGTCGGTGAGCTTCCCGGCCACCCAGTTGAACAGCGTCAGCCCGGCGTTCTGGATGAGCGTCATCAGGCCGAAGGCCGTCCCCAGGCGCTTCTCCTCGACCATGATCGGGATGGACGGCCACATGGCGGCCGGCACCAACGAAAACGAGATACCCAGGATGATCATGGCGAGGGCCGGCGCGAAGTGGGTCAGTCCCAGGCTCAGATGAATGGGCACGAGCAATAGAGAGCCGAGGATCATCATCGTCGCCCGCTTGCCGATCTTGTCGCAGACNNGTAGAAACCGCCCTTGACGGCGCTGAACCCGAACTTCGACTGGAGGAAGACCGTCGAGAAGGCGGTAAACGGGAAGATGGCAGAATAGAAAGTCATGCAGAGAAGCGAGACGAACCAGAAGGACGGCCGGAAGGCGAACACATCCTTGAAGACGAACTTCTCGTCCTCGCCGACGAGCTTTTCCTTGACGAAGTACTTTTCCTTTCTTTTGTCGAGCCCGGTGTAGATGAAGAAAAGCGAGAAGCAGACGAACATGATGACCGCGGAGACCCAGATGGCCAGACGCCAGGAGCCGCTCCACGCCTGGATGCGGGCGGCGCTGTTGAGGGCGGCGAAGGTCCCCAGCCGGGCGACCATGAGGTTGAGCCCGAAGGACAGGGCCATTTCCCTCCCCTTGAACCACTTGGCCAGGACCTTGTTCTGGGTGATGATCAGGGATTCGGCGCCCAAGCCGTAAAGCAGCCGGCCCATCAGCATGACGGGGAAAATCTTGGTGGCCGCGGTCAGGACGACGCCGGCGGCGCAGAGGGCGGCGAACAGAGTCCCGGCCTTGCGGATGCCGATGCGGTCGAGGAGGATCCCGCCGATGAGGACCATGATGATGTTGGGAACATAATAGAAGCTGAAGAGCAGGCCGTACTGGGCCCGCGAGATGTTGATCCCCTTCATGATGAAGTCGGCGATCGGGCTGAGGGCGTCGTAGGCGTAGTAGACGCCGAAGATGACCAGCCCCATGATCACCAGGACGAACCAGCGCAGCCTGTGAACGGTCTCTTTCGTGTCTTCTTTCATCGTTGGGTTGTCCTCCGCTTTTTTGCTCGCCATGCGCCTGAAAAATATGTTATTAAATAGGCCCATGTCAAGTATACCTCGGCTCTATGACGTTCAGAGTGATAATCACGGGAGGGCGGGCACTTGGCATCTTTATTATCCCCCACTAGAGAAAGAGGGGTTTTATTATCCCCCTTTGGAAAAGGGGGNNACCCCTCTTTGCCAAAGAGGGGAACCAAGAGGAAAGAAACGAGACGCTCGCTAAAATCCAAAGGGTCGTCAGGGCTCGGGCTGCTCCTGGTCTTGGCTGCGGCGGCCATGCTGGTCGTCGGCGGGGCCTTCGCCCTCTATTTCATCAAGGGCAAGAAGATCGACACCGAAGATATCGCCGCGGCCGAAAAAATCAACGGCCTCCGTTTCACTCACAAGGAGCGAAAGCTCATGGTCGAGGACCTCAGAGAAAACGCCGACGCCTACGCCAAGCTCCGCCAAGTCAAAATAGCCAACAGTGTTCCGCCGGCCGTCGGTTTCTATCCGGTTCTTCCCGGCATGAGCTTCGATCACGATAAGCGGCCCTACGCCTTCCCGGAAGCTGCGGCCGTCGAAAGGCCATCCAACATCGAGGACCTCGCCTTCGCTCCGGTGACGACACTCGCCCCGCTCATCCGCTCCCGCAAGGTGACTTCGACTGAGCTTACGACGATGTATCTCGCCCGCCTCAAGAGATACGGCCCGCGCCTCGAATGCGTCATCACCCTGACCGAAGACCTGGCACTCGCCCAAGCCAAAAGAGCCGATGAGGAGATCGCCGCCGGCAGTTATCGCGGGCCTCTCCACGGCATCCCCTACGGGGCCAAGGACCTTCTCGCCACAAAGGGGATCCGCACGACCTGGGGGAGCAAGCCATACATTGACCAGTTCCCCGACCATAACGCAACCGTTATCGAGCGTCTGGAGCAGGCCGGCGCCGTGCTCGTGGCCAAGCTGACGCTGGGCGAGCTGGCCTGGGGGGACGTCTGGTATGGCGGTAAGACGCGCAACCCCTGGAATTATGAGCAGGGCTCGAGCGGCTCCTCGGCGGGATCGGCCTCATCCACGGGAGCCGGATTGGTCGGTTTCGCGATCGGCACCGAGACCTGGGGTTCGATCATCTCGCCCTCGACCCGCTGCGGTGTTGCGGGCCTGCGGCCGACTTACGGGCGAGTGAGCCGCGCCGGCGCCATGGCTTTGAGCTGGAGCATGGACAAGATCGGACCCATCTGCCGGTCGGTCGAAGACTGCGCCCTGGTCTTCGAGGCGATCTACGGTCCAGATGGCAAAGAGCTCTCGGTCGTGGACCTCCCCTTCAACTGGGATCCGGCGGCGGACCTAAAGACCATCCGCGTCGGCTATCTCAAAAAGGCCTTTGAGGAGGAGTCCAAGACGAAGAAGAACGACCAGGCGGTACTGGACGTCCTTCGGTCGGCCGGCATCGAGCTCGTGCCGTTCGAACTTCCTGCCGACCTTCCCATCCAGCCCCTTGCTACCGTCTTGAGCGTCGAGGCGGCGGCCGCTTTTGATGAGCTCACCCGCTCAAACCGCGACGACCTGATGGCCCGGCAGGAGCGGAACGCCTGGCCGAACGCCTTCCGCGGGGCCCGCTTTATCCCCGCCGTAGAATACATCCAGGCCAACCGGGTGCGGACGCTGCTGATGGAGGAGATGGCGGAGAGGATGAAGGCGGTCGACGTTTATGTCGCTCCCTCATCCGACGACGATAACGGCTTGCTCACGAACCTCACCGGCCACCCTGCCGTCGTGGTGCCCAACGGGTTCGACGAAACGGGCTCGCCGACGAGCATCTCGTTTATCGGCGGGCTCTATGAGGAGGCCAAGACGCTGCGGGTCGCCCTCGCCTACGAACAGGCGACGGACTTCCACACCAAACATCCGGTTTTGAAGGAGTAGGAAAATGGGGAGAAATCAAGGCAGAATACCCTGGCTGGCGGCGTCCGCGGTTGTCGCCCTTTTGTGCTTCGTTGCTCTCTCTGCGGCCGCCACGACTGCGCGCGCGCAACGCAAGCCCCCCTCGCCGCCCACCTTCGATGTGGCGCTCGAGGAAGCCTGGATCCCGATGGCCGACGGCGTGCGCCTTGCGGCCGACCTCTGGCGGCCGAAGGGCCCGGGCGACCGCGGGCGATTCCCGGTCCTCCTCGAGTATCTCCCCTACCGGAAGACCGAGGGGCGCGGCGGCAGCTACCCCCTCTATGCCTGGTTCGTCCGCCGCGGCTACGTGGTCGCGCGCGTCGACATCCGGGGCACCGGCAACAGCGAAGGGACTCTGATCCCGTATGAGTACAGCGAGATCGAGCAGCGGGATGGCGAACAGGTCATCGCCTGGCTGGCCTGCCAGCCGTTCTCGAACGGCAACGTCGGGATGTTCGGGATTTCCTGGGGCGGCTTCAAC
>DQHV01000172.1 GCA_003524335.1 Candidatus Aminicenantota bacterium
CGGAGATGGACCTCGTAGGCAACCGTTTGGGGGACGCCGCGTTCCGGAACGGCCAATTGACGGTTATCCTCGAGCCGTGGAAAATCCGCACCTTTAACCTGGAGTAAGAATTAAGGGGACACGGAACTTAATTGCCGAATTAAGTTTCGTTTCCTGGGAGGTCCTCCATCATGAGTCGAAGATATCGTGTCCGGCATCTGCTTGTTATCGCGGCGCTCCTTTTCTGCGCCGCCTGGACTTGGGCGCAGAGGGTTGAAAAGAAGGTCGCCGCAGCCGTCAAGAGGGTCGACGAGGTAGCGGCGAGGGGACCGTTTAACCCCGCCTGGGAATCGCTCGAACGCGCCCAGGTCCCGGAGTGGTACCTGGACGCCAAGTTCGGGATCTTCATCCACTGGGGAGTCTATTCGGTGCCCGCGTTCGGGAGCGAATGGTATCCGCGCCAGATGTATAAGAAAGACACCGCTGAGTACAAGCGTCATGTCGCGACCTACGGGCCTCAGTCGAAGTTCGGCTACAAGGATTTCATCCCGCGCTTCACCGCCGACAATTTCGATGCCAAGCACTGGGCCGGCCTGTTCCGGAAAGCCGGTGCCCGCTACGTCGTGCCCGTGGCCGAGCACCACGACGGGTTCCCGATGTATGACTGCAGCTTCACCGATTGGTCCGCGGCCAAGGTGGGGCCGAAGCGCGACATCGTTGGTGAGTTGGCCGCCGCCGTCCGAGGGGAAGGGCTGCATTTCGGCGCCTCCACTCATCGCGCCGAGCACTGGTGGTTCTTCGACCAGGGGATGCTCTTCGACTCGGACGTGAAGGATCCCGGAAATCTCGGCCTGTATGGACCGGCGCGCAGCCAGGAACTGGCGGAGAAACAGAACGAGCCGCCCGACAAGGCGTTCCTGGACGACTGGCTGGCCCGGACCGCGGAGATCGTCGATAAGTACCGGCCGGAGCTTCTTTGGTTCGATTGGTGGATCGAGCAACCGGCCTTCCAGCCCTACCTGCAAAAATTCGCAGCCTTCTACTACAACCGCGGCGCAGAGTGGGGGAGTGGCGCTGCCATCAACTACAAGCTTGAGACATTTCCGCAGAGAGCGGCCGTCCTCGATCTCGAACGCGGCCAGTTAGCGTCCATCCGGCCGTTGTTCTGGCAGACGGACACGGCGATTTCCAAGAACTCGTGGGGCTATGTGCAGCCCCAGGACTATAAGACGGTCGACTCTATCGTGGATGACCTCGTCGACATCGTCAGCAAGAATGGCTGCCTGCTGCTGAACATCGGCCCGCGGCCCGACGGAACAATCCCGGAGGAGGAAGAGAATATCCTGCTCGAGGTCGGACGCTGGCTCGAGGTCAACGGCGAGTCGATCTATGGGACGAGGCCGTGGAGAGTCTTTGGCGAAGGGCCGACACGGGTCTCGGAGGGAATGTTCACAGACACCAAGAGGGCGGCGTTTACCGGGGAAGACATCCGGTTCACGGTTAAGGGCGGAACCCTTTATGCGATCGTGCTGGCCTGGCCGGAGAACAGAAAGCTCGTGGTCAGATCGTTGGCGAAAGGAGCGGCTGTTGTCGGCAGCGTCAGCCTGCTCGGCTACAACGGAAGGCTCGAGGGGAAGCAGACCACACGCGGGCTGGAGGTCAGGCTTCCGGATGAGAAACCCTGCGACCATGCTTTTGCCCTGAAGATCACCGATTGGGCTTTCGCCTGGCCTTCTGCTCCGCCGCCGGACTGCCCATTTGGCCCATCGACCGATATCTCAGGTATCGCCTTCACCGGACGCCATGCCGAATACACGGGCGCCGACACCTGGTACCCGTCCTGGGCGTCTGACGGTAAGCTGTATTCGCCGTTCACCGACGGGACGGTCGGCCCGATCAGCGTCTCTTCGGGCGGGAAGAGCGCGGCCACCGGCCATGCCGTCATCGAGGGCGACGACCCTCTGAGCCTCAAGGTTGCGCCGATCGGGACGTGGCCGGGCTCGCCGGAGCCTTACGAAGGCCGCTATCCCTGCGGAAGCCTCGTCCATAACGGAGTTTGGTATTACGCCACCTATGCCCTGAAGAACGCAGGCTACGGCCTCAACTGGCCTATCCTTGGCCCGTGCCCGGGCTTCTATGTATCCAAGGACTTCGGGAAGACCTGGACCAACCCTGCCCTGAGTTGTGCGCCCGGGAAGGCTCTTTTCCCGGAACCGAAAAAGCTGGGCGGCCCGGTGAAATTCGGAGCCCCGCACTTCGTGGATTTCGGAAAGAACCTGGAGCATTCTCCGGACGGAAAGGCTTATCTTGTCGGCCATGGGGCGGTCGAGGCGGATCTGGAAGACCGGGTCGCTAACCTGAGCTGGATCACGGGCGACCAGGTCTACCTGTGCAGGGTCCGGCCCTCGCCCGAGACGATCAACGATGCGGCTCAGTACGAATACTTCGGCGGCCGCGATGAAAAGGGCAAGGCCGTCTGGACAAGTGATTTTTTCCGGGTCAAGCCTCTCCTCGAATGGGATAACAACATGGGGTGCGTCACCATCACTTACAACGCTCCACTGAAAAGATTCCTGATGTGCGTTACTGACGGGACGAACACTGTCTGGAAATTCAACTCCTATGTTCTTGAGGCGGCCGAAATCACCGGGCCCTGGCGGCTGGTGGCATACCTCAAAGACTTCGGCGAGCAGGCTTACTTCGTCAACTTCCCGTCGAAATTCATCGGCGGCGACGGCCGGACGCTCTGGCTCTGCTATGCAGCCAACTTCACTAATGGCTGGCTGGGGACGAACCTCAGGTCTGACCCCCCGGGCAGCCGCTATGCCATGTGCCTCCAGGAAGTCCGGCTGTTGGGGAAATGATTTCGGGGACACGATATGACGTCCCCATTTGGTCTATGGGGACACTAACCCTAATTCAACAATTTAGGTTAGTGTCCCCATAATTCAGAAGGGTCCCCAGTGGATGGCCTGGGCGATAAGGACGGCGCCGCAACCGATGGCGATCCATATCAGGAGCAGCGGCAGAAGCCAGCGAACCCACTTTGACCAGGGGATCCCGAGAATGCCCAGCGCCGCCATGAAGTAACCCTGGGTGGGTATGAACACGTTCGTCAGGCCGTTTCCCAACTGGTAGGCCAAAACGTTCGTCTGCCTCGTGATGCCGAGCAGGTCACCGAGNNGGCATGGAGACGGCGGCCTGGCCGCTTCCCGACGGCACCAGGAAATGGAGTAGGTTCTGGATGATGTATATCCCAATCGCGCTGATCGACGACGGCCAATGCCGGATGGTCGCGGCCAGGGCATGAGTCAGGGTATCCACGACCTGGGCATCTCGCAGTATGACCAGGATACTCCTGGCTAATCCCACGACGAGACCTGCATAGGTCAATTCCGCCGCTCCCTTGATGAAGCTCTTGGCGGTCTCGTCGAGTGATAGTTTCCCCACGGGCCCGGCGACGACGGCCAAGCCAAAGAACAGCCCGGAGAGCTCCCGGATCCCCCAGTGCCAGCGGAGGGCCCCGACCGCCAACAGTACAAGCGCCAGAAGCGCAACCAAGAGGACGGCACTGTGCCGGCCTGTGAACTTTTCCTCATCCCCTGCTGCCTCCACCGGCGCGCGCTGCCGGTCGAGCTCATGCATCAGGCTGATCTCGGGCCGGGCTTTTACTTTGGCCGCGTACCGGGCCATAAACAGGACCGTCACAACGGTCATGATCATCCAGAGGACCAGCCGGAATTGGAGCCCGCTGAAGAGAGGAAGGCCGACGATCCCCTGAGCCACGCCGACCGTGAACGGGTTCATGAAGGCCGAGGCGAACCCGGCATTCGCTCCGACCAGGGCGATACCGCCGGCAACGAGCGAGTCATATCCCAGTGATCTGGCCAGCAAAAGCAAAGCCGGTAAGAAAACCAGCGTCTCCTCCGCGATGCCGATACTCCCTCCGCCGATGGCAAAGACGAGGGTCAGGATGACCAGGAGCAACGTTCTTTTCCCGCCCAGACGTCGAACCAGTGAATGGATTCCGGCCTGGATGGCGCCCGTCCGGTTCAAGACGCCGAAAGCTCCGCCGATGATAAAGATGTAAAAAACGATGTCCGCCACTTCTGCCAAGGCTCTGGGGAAGGCCATCAGGACGCTCGGGATCCCCGCCGGCCGGCCGTCGACAGGACGATAAGAATTGGGGTCGATAAGCTCGCGCCCATTCTGGATGATCCGGTTGTAGGAACCGGCGGGAACGAGCCAGGTTGCGACAGCGGCGATGAGCATCAGGCTGAAAAGGAGGACGTAGGTGTGCGGAATCCGGGTCTTCATCACGACCTGCTGAAATCCATCGCGGCTGCCGCATAGAGTCCGGCAGCGACATGGACATCTTCGAGCCTGATGTTCTCCTCGGGTGAGTGGGCATGGCTGAGCTCTCCCGGCCCCCAGATGATGGTCGGGATTTTTCCCTCTCTTGAGAGGAGGGCTCCGTCCGTCCAGGCGGGGAAGACCGTGAGGCCATACGCTACCCGGCCGGCATCGGCGAGCGCCCTCTGGGCGGACTTGACGATGGGATGGGCGGGGTCGATGGTCAGTGGTCCGTGGATCATCGTGGCCATCCCGCCCGGCACTCTTGTAATGCTTGTCTTCAACCCCGGCTGCCTCGCCCGGACCTTGGCGAGCAGGCCTTCGAGGTCGGTAAAGACCTGGTCGATCGTTTCGGTCGTCACCCAGCGGCGGTCGAGCTTGATCGCGCAGTTGGCGGCCACCGTGCTCGGCTGGTCACCGCCCGATATCGTCCCCATGTTGATGACGGGAAGTCCGAGGATCGGGTCCCGGCGCTTCATGAACTCGGGCCCGAGCTCCTCCTCGACCAGGCGAACGAAGTAGGCGGCCGCCGAGATGGCGTTGATTCCGGCCTCCGGGGTGCTGCCGTGAGCGGCGCGCCCCGTGAATTCGATGGACAGCCATTCAAGCCCCTTGTGGCCGATGGCGATCTTGTTGCTCGTCGGCTCACCGACGATGGCGGCATCGGCCTTGAAGCCGGAGAGAATGAGGGCTTCGGCGCCCAGACTCTCCATCTCTTCGTCGATGACCGCGGCCAGCGTCACTTGGCCCGATGTCGGCTCTTTTTTTTGGGCCAGTTCCACCAGCGCTCCGGCCATAGCGGTCAGGGCGCCTTTCATGTCTGCGGTCCCGCGGCCGTAGAGCTTCCCCTCCTTCTCGACGGCCGCGAAAAGGTCCGCCGGACTCCCGGCGTTCGGCGGCACGGTGTCCGTATGGCCGCAGAATAAGAGATGGCGGCCGGACCGTCCGCTGTCGACGGCAGCCAGGAGGTTCGGACGGCCCTCCTTGACCTCTATAATGATCGATCGTATCCCGTGAGCCTCGAGGAACGCACCCAGCTCCCTGACTACGGCTTCTTCCTGGCGGGGGATGCCGGGGTAACTCCGGGCTTTGACCAGGTTGACGAGAAGGCGGGTGATTTTTTCAGTGGCTCCCATGGCGACTCCTGTCCTCTGAACGCTATTTCTTGGCGAAGAAATTGTACTCTTTGTACTTGACTTCACAGGGATTGCCCCTGGCCAGGAGCATCGTCTGTGTCGTCAGGTTGATGATCACCGAAAAGGTTGTTTTAACCCCTTTCCCGTGCCGGCAGATCGACCCGGGATAATTCACGTGGTCGGAGAGAAATTCCTTCAGTTTATCGACCGTGATCCGGCCCAGGTTTTTCTTGAGAAGCCGGGTGCCGCGGTTGTAGCGGACAATAGAGCTCGTGATGCCGTTGATGTCGGACTCGAATTTCCTCATCCACGGCGCTATATAGTGGTTCGTGTGGACGAGATAGCCGTCGGTCGAGTAGAGGGGAGCGTAATCGGTGGCGGAGCCTTCGATGCGGTAGATCTCGCCGCTCGCGTCCGTGATGAGCTGGTTGTAGTTTGAGGCCCGCTCTTTGAGAATGGCCGCATCGATCGCTTCCCCCAGCGTCTTGGCGGCCAGGATCTTGCGCACCAGGAGAAGCCGCGGCACGCCCACTCTCNNCCCGCCGTAGCCGACGGTTACTATCTCCGGCTCGCCCTCCACCTGGTAATGGACAATGACGACGGAGTCCTGGGTGGAGGGAGCGGTGTCGTTGTTGTGGGCAGCCAGCACCGAGCCGTCGGCGGTGACGTCATTCGAGGCGATGAGGTCGCTGCAGCCTCTGGTATAGCGATAGTTCTCGTCGCCGATCTCTTCGCACAGGCTGGGGAAAATGTCCTCGAGCTCAAGGCCCACGGCATCGGCGGTCCCTTTGACCTCGGTCACATATTCGGGAAGGTATTTCTTGGAGTAAGCCAGGAACAGTTCCGCTTCGGCCCGCACTTTCATCCAGTCCGGGTTTTTCTTCATGTCCGCCACATCCCGGAGGATATCGTTCTTGAGCTGAGTTCCGACTTGATAGCCGGCCTCGTAGTGGCTGCCCTTGACGTGGATGACGGGGACCGGAATGTCCTTGAGGACCGGAGCCGGTGGCGCTTGGGTTTGACTTTCTTCGGGCTGGAGAGAAGCCGTGAGGAAGCTGAAGAAAAGCCAAAAAACTAGCCAGGCCCTTGATACATGGATTTTTCTTTTCATCTCTGCCTTCTTCCTTTCAGTCCTTATCTCTCCCGCCTGCCGATTATATTATGCCCCTGGCTAAAAAGAAAATCGGATATTTTGACAAGGGAAATGCCCTTAGTGATAAAATGGGGGGGTCGCCATGTCCGAATATCGCTATCCGCAGGGCTCCGTCCTTTACCGCAACCTCCATAAGTCCTTTCCGCTGATCAAGTCTGGCCGCGGGTGCTACCTCTATGACAAAAGCGGCAAGAAATATCTCGACGGGAGCGGCGGGGCGGCTGTCGTTAACATCGGGCATGGCGTCAAAAAGGTGGCCGCGGCTCTGTCTCGCCAGGCCGGAAAAGCGGCTTACCTGAGCGGCGTCCAGTTCACCCATGAACCGGTCGAAAAGTTGGCCGTCCGGGTGTCCTCTTTCCTGCCGTTTCTGGACGCGAAGGTCTTCTTCTTAACGTCCGGATCGGAAGCCATCGAGGCATCTATCAAACTGGCCCGGCAGTATTGGGTCGAAAGCGGAAGGCCGGAAAAATACCGTGTTATCTCCCTCAGCCCGAGCTACCACGGAAACACTCTGGCGGCGCTGTCGCTATCGGCGCGGAAACATTATCAAGAGGCCTTCCGTCCTCTCCTCCTCANNTCAAGAGCGCTCGAATACCCGCGCCCTACTGCTACCGCTGTCCCTGGGATCTAGCGCCTTCTGACTGCGGAGTAAAATGCGCCCACGAATTGGAGAAGGCAATAGAGAAACTGGGCCGGGGAAAGGTCTCGGCCTTCATCGGCGAGGTCATCGGAGGGTCTTCCACCGGAGCCTCTGTCCCGCCCGAAGAATATTGGCGGACTATCCGAAAGATCTGCGACCGGAACGAAATCCTCCTCATCGCCGATGAAGTGATGACCGGAATCGGACGGACAGGGAAGTGGCTGGCTTGTCATCATTTCGGCCTCGTCCCCGATATTATCGTCCTGGGCAAAGGCCTCACCTCCGGGTACTTTCCGCTGAGCGCCGTGGCAGCCAAAAAAGGCCTTCTGGACCCGATCCAGAAGAAGGGAAAAAACTTTCTTCACGCCCAAACTTTCGCCCACCATCCGGTCGGTTGCGCAACAGGGTTGGCCACCTTCGATTATATTATCGACCACGACCTCATCGGTCGATGCGCCCGAGTGGGAAAGCGACTGAAACGTGGGCTGGAGGGACTCCTCGACCACCCCCACGTGGGGGATGTCCGCGGCAAGGGGCTTCTCATCGGGGTCGAATTCGTCAGGGATAAAAAGAAAAAGACTCCCTTCCCGAGGGAGAAGAAATATGTCGAGGCTTTTATCGCCAAAGCCCTGGACAGCGGGCTCGTGCTCTGGCCGAATATCGGCCACGCCGACGGCACGAACGGCGACCTGGTGATGGTCGCTCCGCCCTTCGTCATCCAGGAGGACGAGATCTCCCTGATCCGGGATAAAGTCGAATCCACTCTGGTCGATATGGAGAGGAAGTTCGGATGAAAAATCTCGTTGAAAAAGCGGTCATTCTGAGCGCCGTGCGGACGCCGATCGGAAAGTATGGGGGCGCCTTCAAAGAGACTGGCGCAGTAACCCTCGGAGTCGCCACCTCGGTCGAAGCGATGAAGAGAGCGCGAGTCTCCCCGGACCAAATCGATGGAGTGATCTTCGGGATGGCCCGGCAGGCCGGGAACCGGCCCAACCCCGCGCGCCAGGTCCTCTATCGTTCCGGAATCCCGATTGACCGGCCGGCGTTTACTGTGAATAAAGCCTGCGCCTCGGGGATGAAGGCCATCACCCTGGGGTGCCAATCGCTTCTCCTCGGAGAGAACAAGATTGTCCTGGCTGGCGGAATGGAGAATATGTCCCAAATACCCTATCTGCTTGACGGCGCCCGCTGGGGCTACCGGCTCGGCGACGGTGTCCTCATTGATGCCATGTACCGGGACGGGCTCTTTTGCCCGCTGGCCGAGATGATCATGGGCGAGACGGTGGACCTCCTGGCGGAAAAATTCGGCATCAGCCGGCGGGAACAGGATGAGTACGCCCTGGAGAGCCAGATGAAGGCGAAGAGGGCGGCCGAAAAAGGGAAGCTCAAGGACGAAATCGTGCCCGTCACGGTGAAGGGAAAAGGAGGCATGGAGTCCGTGATTTCAGACGACGAGCACCCGCGGCCGGATACGACCCCGGAAAACCTGGCTAAGCTTCCTCCCGTCTTCAGGAAAGGGGGTTCGGTCACGGCCGGAAACTCCTCCGGCCTCACCGACGGCGCCGCCGCCCTAATCCTGACGACTCAGTCCGAAGCGCGGAAACTGGGCGCAAGGCCCTTGGCCGAGATCCTGGGCGTTGCCTCCGCGGGCGTCGACCCGAAAGAGATGGCTCTCGGCCCGGTGCCGGCGACAAAGAAAATTTTGAAGTCTCTCAACCTCAGCCTCGCCGATTTCGACCTCGTCGAGATCAACGAGGCCTTCGCCGCCCAGGTCCTGGCCTGCGAGCGAGAGCTCAAATGGGATTCGGCCAAACGAAATATCAAAGGCGGCGCCATCGCCCTGGGCCATCCCATTGGCTGCACGGGCGCGCGGATCACCGTCACGCTGCTTCACAACCTGATCCAGGAAGACAAGGAACTCGGCCTGGCCACCCTCTGCGTCAGCGGAGGACAGGGAATGTCTCTGGTCCTAAGAAGAATGTAAGATTACAAGAAAGGTCGGAACATGGCTGTAAAAGTCCCGGACATCAAAACCCCATTACCAGGAAAACAGGCCCGTAAGGTCGTCGCTAAAGACAGGCGCTACACCTCCAGCTCCTATATCAAAGAGTACCCGCTGGTCATAGCGAGGGGAAAAGGAGCCATGGTCGAGGACGTGGACGGCAACCGCTTCCTCGATTTCATGGCCGGGATCGCGGTCAACATCACGGGATACAGCCACCCCAAGGTCGTCAGGGCGGTTAAGAAACAAGCCGAGAAATTCTTCCACATCTGTTCGACGGATTTTTACTACGAGTCCTTCTCCAACCTGGCGGAACGCCTGGTCAAGATGTGGCCCGGGGAAGCGGAGAGGAGCGTCTTTTTCACCAACTCGGGCGCCGAGGCCATCGAGACCGCCATCAAGCTCGTCCGGTATCACACCAAGCGGCCGTACATCATCTCCTTTCTCGGCTCTTTCCACGGCCGGACAATGGGCGCCCTGAGCCTGACCGCCAGCAAGGCGAAACAGCGGCTCCATTTTTCTTCCTTCCTGCCCGGGGTGCACCACGTCCCCTACGGATATTGCTACCGCTGCCCCTACCACCTGACCTATGATTCCTGCGGCATCTACTGTGCCGACGCCATCGAGAAGGTGGTCTGTCAGACCCTGATGAGCCCGCGGGAGATCGCCGCCATCTTCGTGGAACCTATCCAGGGAGAGGGCGGCTACATCCTTCCGCCGCCCGAGTTCCACCAGAAGCTCAAGGCCTTCGCCGAGAAGAACGGGATCATTTATGTCGTTGACGAAGTCCAGTCCGGGATGGGCCGGACGGGAAAGTTCCTGGCGATCGAGAATTACGGAGTAGAGCCGGATGTCGTCGTCCTGGCCAAAGGATTGGCCTCGGGGCTGCCGCTCGGCGCCGTCATTTCTAAAAAGAAGTTCATGACCTGGAAGGCCGGGACCCACGGCAGCACCTTCGGCGGGAATCCGCTGGCCTGTGAAGCGTCGCTCGTGACTCTCGAACTTCTTGAGAAAGGACTCATGGCCAATGCCGCCCGGATGGGCCGACGCCTCCTAAACAAGCTCAAGAAGCTTAAAAAGGAGTTCCCGATGATCGGCGATGTCCGCGGGCTGGGCCTGATGATCGGCGTCGAGTTCGTCAGAGACCGGGAGACAAAAGAGCCGGCTGTCAAGGAGGTCCACGAGATCGCCCAGCAGGCCTTCCACAAGGGACTTTTGCTCTTGCCCTGCGGCGACAGCGTCATCCGCTTCTGTCCGCCCTTGATCGTCAACGCCCGCGAGGTCGACACCGCCGTGGCCATCTTCGCCGATGTGATCAAGAGTGTACAGAAGGAGGGCCGGCCGATATGAGCAGCAAGGTCATGACCATGGCCCAGGCGGTCGGCGAGTTTGTCCGGGACGGCGATACGGTCGTCATCGAGGGCTTCACCCATCTCATCTGCTTCGCGGCCGGACACGAGATCATCCGGCAGAAGAAACGCGACCTGGTCGCCTGCCGCCTGACGCCCGACCTCATCTATGACCAGATGGTCGCAGCCGGGTGCGTCCGCAAGCTCGTCTTCAGCTGGGCCGGGAATCCCGGCGTCGGGTCTCTCTTCGGGCTAAGGAGGGCCGTGGAGGAGGGTATCCCGAGGAAAGTGGAGATTGAGGAATACAGCCATTTCGGGATGGTCGCCCGGTTCATGGCCGGAGCGTCCCATCTTCCCTTCATGCATCTCAAGACCTTCGAAGGAAGCGACCTGCCCAGGAAAAACAAGAACATCAAGTTCATCCGCTGCCCGTACACGGGAAAGCGGTACGCGACGGTTCCGGCTCTCAATCCGGATGTCGCCATCATCCATGTCCAGCGGGCCGATGAGGAAGGGAATGCCCAGATCTGGGGGTTGATGGGCGTCCAGAGGGAGGCCGCTTTCGCTTCGAAGAAGGTCGTTATCGTGGCCGAGGAGCTCGTCCCGCGAGAGGTCGTTCGAGCCGACCCCAACCGGACTCTTATCCCCGGCCTGATCGTCGAGGCCGTGGTCATCGAGCCTTTCGCCGCCCATCCGAGCTATGCGCTTGGATACTATGACCGGGACAACGACTTCTACGTCGAGTGGGCGAAGGTGTCCAAAGAGAAGGCCGGGATGGAGAAATATCTCGCGGAGTGGGTTGACGGCCTTTCGGGACGCGCGGAGTATAGAGAGAAGCTCGGGGCCGAGTATCTTAAAAAGCTCGAAGCCGACAACCGTCCGTCAGGGTCGGTGAACTATGGGTTTTAAAATGGCAGAATACACGCCTTCGGAAATGATGGTCGTCAGGGCCGCCAGAGAGCTCAAGAACCGCGAGGTTGTTTTTGTCGGGATCGGTCTGCCGAACGTGGCCTGTAACCTGGCCCGCCGGCTCCATGCGCCCGAGCTCGTTCTGATCTATGAATCCGGCGCGGTCGGCTGTGTGCCCGACCGGCTGCCCCTTTCGATCGGCGACCCCTGCCTGGCCACGGACTCGATTTCGGTGTGCTCCATGGTCGAGGTCTTTAACTATTATCTCCAGGGCGGCCTGATCGATATCGGGTTTCTGGGCGGGGCCCAGGTCGACCGGTTCGGGAACATCAATTCGACGGTTATCGGTGACTACGACCGGCCGAAGGTGAGGCTCCCGGGGAGCGGCGGGGCCTGCGAGATCGCCATCCACGCCAAGAAGGTCATCATGGTGCTCAAGCAGTCACCGAAATCATTTCCCGAGAGGATCGATTTCATCACCAGCCCGGGGTTTATCGACCAGGTGAATTCGCGTCGGAAATTCGGATTTCCGGGCAAGGGGCCCTCGCTCATCATCACCGATTTCGGAGTCTACGGCTTTAACAAGAACACGTATGAGATGATCCTTCGGGAGATGTATCCTGGAGTTGCCGTGAAAGATGTCAAGGCGAATATCGGCTGGGACGTGAAAGTCAGCCGGCCCCCAAAGACCACAGTTCCGCCTACCGACGAGGAGCTCCGCATCATCCGCCAGGACCTCGACCCCGGCCGGATCCATCTGCGGTGAAAAAAAACGGGGACGGTTCTATTTTTTAATCCTTTGCATTTGTTTGGGAGAAAAGAGAAAAAAAATAGAACCGTCCCCTTTTT
>DQHV01000211.1 GCA_003524335.1 Candidatus Aminicenantota bacterium
TCCTGTTTCGAGCGCCGCTTAATGCCGGAGCTTGACATTGTACTTTTTGCCTCATATAGTACGGCCAGTTGAGGGGGAATTAATTGGGACGTCCGAAATTCTGCTCCTTATTCTTTGATTGGTATTTTATCCTTCCCAATCCCATTTAACCTCCGTTCACCGCAGATTCAAGAAAGGAGAGGGGATCATGAAAAAGCTGTTTTCTGTCTTCTGTCTGTGCGCTTTGGCCTGCTTCGCTCTGCTCATCGTGCTGCAGACCGGCTGCAAGTCCGCCAATTCCGACGAGGTGCCCATCACCACGACATCGAAGGAAGCGCGTAAGCTCTTCATCCAGGGCCGCGAGATGGCGGAAGCCCAGCATCCTCAAAAAGCGAACGAGCTTTTCAACCAGGCCATTGAAAAAGATCCTGAATTCGCCCTGGCTTATCTGTTCAAGGCCGGATCAGCGTCCGACGCCAAGGAATTCAAGGAAGCGCGGGCTAAGGCGATTTCCTTAGCGTCCAAAGCTTCCGAGGGAGAGCGGAAGATCATCGCCGCCCATCAGGCCTACTATGACGAAAACAACGTGGTCAAGACCAACCAGATCTACCAGGAGCTGGCCGGCCAGTTCCCCAACGATAAGCGCGTCCAGTGGTATCTGGGCGGGAGCTATGCCAACCTCCGGGAGTATGACAAGGAAATCGCCGCTTATGAGCGGGTCCTGGCCATCGATAAGAGCTTCGCTCCGGCTTATCAGGCCTTAGGCTATACCTATCGTTGGAGGAATCAATATGAGAAAGCTGAGGGATATTTCAAAGAATATCTGCGACTGATTCCTCAAGAAGCCAACGGACACGACAACCTGGCTGACCTGTATCGGAAAATGGGGAAGTTCGGAGAGGCCCTCGAGCATTATAACGAGGCGGTCAAAATGGACCCGTCGTTCCGGTCCTCAGAGTACAAGGCCGGGACCACATTGTTCTTCATGGGCAAGTTCGAGGAAGGACGCCAGGCCCTGCAGAAGCTCATGGATATGGAAGCCAAGCCCGCCAACAAGCTCTACGACCTCATGGCTATCGTGCGGGGGTACATTTATGAAGGCGATTATGCCAAGGCTTTGGAGGCGACCGACAAGGCGCTTCAGATGTCACGAGATTTGGGTCTCCCCGAGCAGACAGCCTTCAACCATTGGGTCAAGCTCAGTCTCCATTTCGAGCTGAACGATTGGGATAAGGCGGACGCCAGCCTGGCCGATAGGATCAAGGTCGCCGAAACCGCGAACCTCACTCCCGCCTATAGAGAAAATGTCCAGGCGTCGAATTCTTTTTGGCAAGCGATGGTGGCGGTCGGACGCAAGGATTTCGCCGCGGCCCAGGCTATTGCCGCCGAGTTCAAGGCGAAGGTTGAAGCGGTCAAGAATCCCACTTGGAAAAAGTATCCCGTCTGGCTTCTCGGCCACATCGCCCTCGCCCAGGGTGACGCCGGCAAAGCCGTAGAATATTTCGGCCAGGGCGAAATGGATGACCCCTGGACCATGTATTTCTTCGCTCTTGCCAAAGAGAAGGCGGGGGATACGGCCGGAGCGGCCGACCTTTACAAGAAAATCGCCAACTGGAACCTGGACGACACCCCATATGCTTTCGTCCGGCAAAAAGCGGCCGCCAAGGGTTGATATGGCCCGGCGAGGGCCCTAATCATTCGCGGGAAGCCATGGGTATCCCCGAGGGGAGGTGTCCATGAAAAGGGTAGCTTCGTCTGCTAGTCTAAGTTCAGGGTCTTAAGCGAAAGGAGCGTTTGATGAAAGCTCGTTTGTTATCTGTTGTATCGATGGGTTTTTTGGTCTTTGTCTGCGCAACCTGCCAGCAACAGGCCGGCCTTTCCGAGAAGGACACGGCGGCCATCCGGCAGGCCTCAGATCAGGCGTCTAAAATGGGCATGGACCCAAACGTCGATTGGGGCGCCTATGTGAGCTTCTACTACACCGAGGACGCGAAAGTCATGATGCCCGGAATGCCGATCCTCGAGGGAAGGGATGCGATCAAGGCTGCTTACGCCTCGATGGGCACGATCCAGGACGAGAAATGGAATACTGTGAGCATCGAGGGGCACGGCGACATGGCCTATCAGCAGTTAGCGTATTCCTACACCATTATTCCGCCAGGGGCGTCGGCGCCGGTGACCGAAAAGGGCAAGTGCATCGTCGTCTGGAAGAAACAGGCTGACGGCACCTGGAAGGCCGCGCGAGACATCTGGAACTCGGACGCGCCTCCCGCGGGGTTGTCGCTCCCCGCGGGCGGGGCGAAGCCGGACGCAGGCCCGGAACTTGAGCGCCTTGGCCTGCTTGTCGGATCCTGGAAGCTCGGCGGCGAGAGCAAGGGCAGTCCCTTTATGCCCACCGGGAAGATCTCGGCCACTCTCGATTGCCAGTGGTTCAGCGGTGGATCCCAGCTTGTCTGCCTTTACAACATGATGTATCCGAATGGTCCCGTGCAGGAGCTCAGCATATACGGCTACGACCCCGAAGCGAAGGCTTACTGGAACTATGACATGGATAGCACGGGACTCAGCGGTTTTGGGAAAGTGGTAATCCAGAAAGACGTCTGGACCCACGTCTGGGACTTCAAAGTCGGGGGCCAAGCAGTCAGATTGCAGCTCGTTCTCTCCGACGTGACCCCGACCGCGTGTACCTGGAAGAATTACTATTCGATGGGCGGCGGCCCATGGACGCCTATCGCAGAGGGCATCGCGATAAAGGTGAAGTAGGCCGGCGAGAACTTGCTCATCCTTCACTCTTGATCTGTCCCCATAGATCGAGCCGTGTTGCGGCTGGCCGGGCTGAAGGGCCGCTGAATTCCGATTAAGGCCTGAATCATACCAAGGTTCGAGGCACTTGCGGCGCCGTACGCGAGCACAATCAGAGCACAATCGATTTTGCGCCCCGTCTAACCATCTTTTTTATCAGTAGCTTGAAACGCTAAGGCAGTTCGTTCGTAATCAGCAGGTCGGAGG